>JAFWXZ010000043.1 GCA_017522795.1 Clostridia bacterium
CGCGAAGAAGCCAGGGACGGAACTTGCCGTTCTTATTCTGCTTGCGTGCGAACGCTTTATCCATAAGCGCGCCCATCATAGGATCGTTTACCGCATCCCAGATAGTCCATATAATAGTAAGCACACCCATTACGGTCGCGTTTACTCCAAGCACGTTAGTGCAATACATAGAGAAGATGCTCGCCATAAGTGCAAAGGTCATACAGCCACCGAAGTCGCCGAACATATAACCGAGCCAATGCTTAGTAGTGAGTCCACCCTTAGATGCTTTCGTCTTTGATTTAAGCATTTTAAAAACCTTCCTTTGTTTATTTTTAAAAACCAAGGATATTATAGCACAATAATTGTCAGTTGTCAAATAAGATGCAAAAAAGAAAAGAGCCCTCTGCTTTGGGCTCTTTTTTCGGGTTTATTTTTCGACCTTTTCCTCGGGATTTTCCTCTGTCTTTTCGGGTTTTTTCTCCGCGCTGTCGCAGGAATTTCTGTAAATGACGAAGCGGCAGAAAAGGAACTCGAGAACGAAGTTAAGTATCATAGTGACGATCTCAACGATAAGTCCGTGAACGCCAAGCCCCTCAACCCACTGACCGCCCAGCATAGTGACGGGAGTGAACACCGCGTAGAAGCCGAGCAACTGCGCCATTGCCTTCGGCACGTTGGCAGCCGACTTAAAGGTGACCTTGCGGTTGATGGTGAAGTTCCAGATTATCGACAAAAGGAGGCTGACAAGATAGGAGATCCAATAGTCAAGCTGACACAGCTCGTACAAAAGGGTGAACGAGCCGATCTGTATAATTCCCGCGCTGATGGAGATAAGGGTGAACTTTGCCGCCCTGATAAGCTCCTTGATTTTCTCTGATTTCTGCATAAAGTCTGTTTCCTTTCCGAAGATGCGAAACAATTATAGCATATTTGTCAACCAAAATCAATAGTTATACGGGATATTGAGCTTTTGTGCGCTATCTGATGCAAAGAATAAATAATTAAAACGGGCTATTAAAGCGGCATACCTATGCGTCCGAGACGGTCAAAAAGCTCATCATCCTCGCTTACGGCATCCTCGGCAAGCTCGATATCCCGTCTCAGCTCCAGCATTCTTCGATCGGTCCTTGCCATATCCTCCGCCACCTCGCGAAGCTGACGGCTTACCCTCTCGGCATCGGGAATATCCTTCTTATATTTCATCTGATGCTCAAGGCTTGCCCAATAGTCCATAGCTATGGTGCGAATCTGCACCTCAACCTTTACCTCTTTTCGGGATTCCGAGAGAAACACGGGCACGGTCACTATGAGATGAAGGCTACGGTAGCCGTTGTCCTTCGGATTATGTATGTAATCCTTCCTTGAAAGAAGCTTTATATCATCCTGCGCCAGTAGGGCGTCTGCAATAGCGTAGACGTCATCCACGTAGGAGCAGATAACCCTCACACCCGCGATATCGTTTATATTATGCTCAATGCTTTCTATGGTAAAGGGATATCCGCGGCGATGCAGCTTTTCAATAACGCTTTCGGTCCTTTTCAGTCTGGAGGAAATAGAGCTTATGGGATTGCGCTTATACCGCACCTTGAATTCGGTGTCGAGAATATCAAGCTTGGTTTTTATCTCCTTGATAGCGCAGGTATACAGCATCTGAATCTCCTTATATTCAACGACAGACCACATCATTTTCTTTGCCTGGCTATAAATAAACTCTGCCGCACTGCTATCGGAAAGCATACCAATCACACCCGCAACGTTTCTGTCGGATAAAGAATTTCGGTCCATATTTTCTCCTTTTTTTATTTTATTATACCACCAAAACCGAGAAATATATTGTATCTTTTTGTAAACTCCCTGCAAAAATAATGTAAACAAAAAGGCTGTCTTAAATCAAAAAACGATCCAAAACAACCTTTGAATTTTTATTAAACACCTCAGCCCCCGAGCAGAAAGTCCATACAGAGCATCAGAGCAAATCCGCCGAGAAGGGCGTAGGTCGCGCCGCGCTGACCGCCGTGGGCGTGGGTTTCGGGAATCATCTCGTCGCTGATGACGTAGAGCATCGTTCCACCCGCAAAGGCGAGTGCAAAGGGCAAAATCACCTCCGAAGCACTGACTGCAAGGTAGCCTATCAGCGTGCCGACAACCTCAACAAGACCTGTAAGGGCGGCGATAAGCAGAGTGCGCTTTTTGCTCACACCCGCGGCAAGCATAGGTGCGATAACCACCATACCCTCGGGAATATTCTGAAGCGCAATACCGCCCGCGATAATAATCGCGCCAGAGGTGTCTCCCGAGCCAAAGCCAACGCCTGCCGCGATTCCCTCGGGCAGATTATGTATGGCGATAGCCATAACGAAAAGCAGCACCTTTGACAGTCCCTCGTTATGATGCTCCTCGGGCTCAACTCCCGCGAGAGCGTGAAGATGGGGCACGAGCTTGTCTATCAGATTAAGGCAGAGAGCTCCGACGAATATACCCGCAACGGTGATAAGCAGAGCCACGGGCATACCGTAGTCCGATCCGCGCTCCACCGAGGGAATGATAAGTCCAAGCACCGCCGCCGCAAGCATAACCCCCGCCGCAAAGGATAGTATGATATCCGAAAATCTGTGGGATATATTTTTAAATGCAAAGCCGATCAGCGCGCCGACGATAGTTGCGCCGCCGACGCCCAAGGCTGCCAGGGCTGTAAGCAATATGGGATCCATAACGCCTCCTGCGAATTCAAAATTCAGAATTGAAAGATAGAACTCAGGGCGAGCAATGCTCGCCCCTTTTGTTATTTTTTATATGGAGAATTGAAGAATGAAGAATTGTTGATTAAAGAACCAGAGAGGGTGCGGAGTATACCCTCGCCGCAAGCTCCTGATTGAGCATATAGAGGCTTTTGGGATCAGAGCCGAACAGCTCCATCTTTGTGATCATATCGTTGGCGTTTGTCTCCTCCTCGCCCTGCTCCTTTACAAACCAGTCAAGGAACTGCATAGTGCGGAAGTCGTGGATCTTATACGCCTCGGCATAAATGTCGTGGATAAGACTTGTCACATACTTTTCGTGCTCAAGACCCGCCTCGAGAACTGCCATATGGCTGTCAAGCTGCTTGTCGGGCTTGTCGATCGCTTTAAGAGTGACTACCTGATTTTCGTTCTGAAGATACTGATAGAAGAGCATCGCGTGATCGCGCTCCTCCTGCGCCTGGATCATATACCAATTTGCGAAGCCGTCAAGGCCCACGCGCTTGAAGTAGTTGGAAAAATCAAGATAAAGATACGCGCTGTAAAGCTCCTTATTTATTTGATCGTTAAGTAGCTCGTGTACTCTTTCGTTCATATTTTCACTCCTTTTGTCAAGTCTGATCTACAAATTTCTTATATTTCGGTCTTCCAGAGGCCGTGGAGATTGCAGTATGCATAAACCTCAAGAGGCTTTTCATCTGCGAGGGCGAAGATAACTACAGGGGGCTCGCCAACCACAAGGTTCTTTCTCTGAACACCCTTGTCGGTTTTAAGCTCTACCCAAAGGATAGAATGCTCCTCTGCCATAGGATGCTCTACAGAGCCAACCACTACCTTTACGGTGCTGCCCTCTACGGTTGCAACGGGAATGTGCTTCTCGCGGCTCGCCTCAACTGTGCCAGCCTCAATGGGAGTCATCTTCTGACCGCAGCATACAACGGGAACGCCCGAATCGTCGATCTTCTCGATCAGGTTTCCGCACTTCTCACAAATATAGAATTTAGTTTTAGACATGATTTTATTCCTCCGTGGATTGTTTTTTTTGTTGTTGTGATTATATTATAGCACACTTTTTTGCATTTGTGTGTGACTTTGTCACATTTTTTTCGATTTTTTTTATTTTTTTATATTGTTGACATAAATAAGTTTTAGTGATATAATTTTTTTACAGGTAAATTTAGGAGAAAACGGTTCTTTTTTATGAAAATTATCTCCCTTATTGAAAACACCTCGGCAAGCGAGGATATAAAAAGCGAGCACGGACTGTCGCTGTATATTGAGGCAAACGGAAAGCAGATGCTTTTTGATATGGGGCAGACGGGCGACTTTGCCGAAAATGCCGAGCGGCTTGGCGTGGATCTTGCGAAAATCGATCTTGGGATAATCTCCCACGGTCACTACGATCACGGCGGTGGACTTAGAAAATTCCTTAAATTAAACGACCGCGCGCCCGTCTACATAAATAAAAAAGCCACCCTTCCCTACTACAACGGCGAGCGGTACATCGGTCTTGATACAGAGCTTTTCGGCGACGGACGGCTGATATTCCTTGAGGGCGAAAAAAGAATTGGAGATGGTCTGACGCTTATAACCCTTGATGCAGAGCCAACCGATGCAGGTAATATGCGCGTGCGCTCGGGCGACCGATTCTTGCCCGACAGATTTGACCACGAGCAATATCTGCTGATCGAGGAGGGTAGCAAGCGGGTGCTGATAAGCGGCTGCTCCCACAAGGGAATATTGCAGATTCTAAGAAGCTTTAACCCCGACGTGATGGTGGGCGGAATGCACCTGATTAATATGCCGCTCGACGAGGGGCTTACCGTTTTAGCAAAAGAGATTGGTCACCTTGGCTGTGAGATATACACCTGTCACTGCACGGGCAAGGAGCAATTTGAATATATAAAAAAATACATTGATAGGATAGAATATCTGTCGGCAGGCGACAGAATAGAGATCTGAAAATGAACGAAAATCAGCTTACACAATTATTTGAAACCGCATTTCCCTTTTGGGAGGGACTAAGCAAGTGGGATAAGGAAACCTTCCTACACTCCTCATACGAGGTCAATTTCCGCGCGGGCGCAAACGTCCACGACGGCGGTGAATGCACCGGCGTTATACTTGTAAAATCCGGCTCACTGCGCCTTTACCTGCTCTCCGACGAGGGCAAGGAGGTGACGCTCTACCGTCTGTTCCCCGGGGATATGTGCATACTCTCGGCGTCCTGTGTGCTTAACAGTCTGACCTTTGACGTGCTTATCGACGCAGAGGAGGACAGCGAGTGCGTAGTAGTTGGCGGCTGCGCCTACGAGGGTGTGTGGCAGAGATCGGATGCGGTAAAGATATTTACCTACGAGACCGCCCTATCCCGCTTCTCCGACATAATGTGGGTAATGCAGCAGATACTCTTTATGAGTATGGACAAGCGCCTTGCCATTTTCCTGCTTGACGAGGTGGCAAAAAACGGCGGCGATACGGTAAAGCTTACCCACGAGCAGATAGCAAAATATATGGGCTCTGCCCGCGAGGTGGTGTCAAGAATGTTAAAATACTTCGCCTCCGAGGGACTCGTAACCGCCTCAAGAAGCGAGGGTATCAGAATCATTGACAAAAAGAGGCTGAGAAAGATAGCCACATAACCGCGAGGTAATAAAACGTCCAATAAAAAAGAGGCTCTGTTTAAGAGCCTTTTTTCTATTATACTGAAACAAGTTCCAGTATCTGTCCCTTGCTTCTCGCGCCGCTGACCTGCTTTACTACCTCGCCGTTCTTCATAACAACGAGCGTGGGGATAGAGTATACCTTAAACTCCTTTGCAAGAGCGGGGTTATCGTCCACGTTTACCTTTGCGACCAGAAGATCTGCCCTCTCGGACGCGATCTCCTCCACTATGGGAAGCACCATACGGCAGGGGCCGCACCAATCTGCGTAAAAGTCGATAAGCGAAATACCCTCGTGGGATCTTACCTCGTTAAAATTGCTTTCATTTATTATCTTTGCACTCATTTGCGTTTCTCCTTCGTTTGTTTTGTGAGTTTATTATAGCAGAGAAACCGAAATACTTCTGTGACAAAATCACAAAAGAAAAAGCGGCTCGGGTGAGCCGCTTTTAAAATTTAATCCTCAATGCCGAAAAGCCACTTGAAGAAATCTACTATAGCTTTCCAGATCCTCTCGAAGAAGCCAAGCTCCTCCTCGGGCTCATCGTCCTCGGGGTTCTCGGGGTCGGGTATGGGTTCCGGATCGGGTTTGGGATCAGGATCGGGCGCGGGATCTACGGTGGGATCATCCTCGGGGATATAATCGGGATCGTCGATGCCGCAGTTCACGCAGAAGCCGTCGGAGAAATCGTGGCCGCTCGCCTCTACCGTCTCGGTATAGCTGTCGCCGCAGGAGCAGATATAGGTATCAAGACCCGCCTCGGTACAGGTGGCAGGCTTGGTCTGCTGCCTTTCATAGCTGTGGGTATGAACCGCATTCGGAAGGAAGGACATATAGAACAGATTTATAGAATCGTCCTTTGTGACGGTGTGTCTGCCCTCGGCAACCTCGATGGTGACCGTCTGATCTGCGCCGATGTCATAGGACTTGCCGTCAAGCTTTATCTGCTTTCCCGCCGCGGAGGTGGTTCCGCCAAAGACGAGAATAAGCTTACCCGCCTCGGAGGCAAAGCCGATCTGCGTCTTGCTCTCTATTTTGAGACATACGGTGAGTGTCTCGCCGTTAAGAGTGACACTTCCCTTTGAGTCGGAGGTATTACAGTCCGTAAAGCTGAAGAAGCCCTCGGGATCCACCTTGCCGTCTGCGGTAAAGCTGTGGGACTGATTTCCCGCGGGAACGATAACCTCGGGAGTGCTGCCCGAACCGCCTGTGCCGCTGCCTGTGCCGCTACCGCTGTTTCCGCCTGCGCTATCGTCGGGAGTATAGCTCTCGTGCCCTCTGTGACCTGCATCCCTTGAAACCACCGCCTTCATCTCGGCGATGCTCTCCTGAATAATATATTCACCCGTCGGAATATAGCTTACTGTGGAGTCAAGCTCAAAGCTTGCGTATCTGTTAGCTGATGAGACCACGGTGCTTCTGTCACTTACGATAGTCGCGTCGTTATCCTTTGTGCAATTCACGAAGGAGTCGCCGTAGCTCTTTACCGCGCCGGACTTGATGGTGACGGGGTTCTTGGAATTAAGGAACAGGTTGTACTCCGAGAAGATATATCCGTTTTCTCTCGGGTTCATACAGTAGGAGGTCTGTCCCTCAAAGATATTGTTGTACATATGAATGTTTGCCTGGCGGGCAAGAGGTCCGCGGGACTCGCAGTTTCTCCAGTAATTATGATGATATGTAATATGGAACTGCAGATTGGAGTCGGATGCGCCAAGCAGATTCGTCTTATGATAGCCGCTATAGAGGCAATAGGAGTTGGTGAAATACTGTCCGCGCTTGAAGTCGCAGGCGCCGTCACCGCCATCCTTATCACTCTCGGCGGGATTTGCGATCTTGGGGGCGTAGAAGGAGCAATGATGTATCCAGCAGCGCTCAACGGGAGCGGTAAGATTGCTTCCCGACTGTACGCCCTCCATACCTACGCAGTCCTCGGGCACGTTTCTGAAGGCGATGTTTCTGACCTCAAAGCTTCTGCCGAAGCCGCGGGAGTAATCGGAGGTCTGACACATGAAGTGAAGTCCCCAGCCGTCAATGGTAGCGTCATAGCCAACACCCTCGATGGTGACGTCCTTGCCGCCCTGCATGCGCGCCATAAAGCCGTTGTCGCCCTCGCTGCCGCCGTAGTCCTTCGAGTCAAAGGCGGTAAGTCCCTCGGGGGCGGTCACTCTGCCGATAATACGAACCACGAGAGGCGTGCCGTCCTCGGCAAGCTTACGAATTATATCCGAGTTTGTGTTGGCAATTCCGCCTGCCGCGGTCTTGCCGCCGCCTGCGCTCTTACCAACCGAGTTGAGAATATTTCCAATACCGACAACAGTCGTTCCGTCCTTCGATGTGACAGACACGGTGTTCTTGTTTTCCTCGGTGACGTAGAGGACTATGGCATTGTCCTTCAGCGTTCCGTCATCCTTATACGCGCCGACGCCCTCGGTGTAATTAAAGTGAGCATAGCCCGAGCGGTCGTAGGGGAGAACGGTGACACTCTCGCTTGTCAGGGCGGTCTGCTCTGCTCCGCCGGCGATAGAAACTATCTTAAAGAGGTATTTTCCCGCGCCAAGACCTACCGCATCCGCGCGGTATCCGCCCTCGGTCCTGCGAACGAGAGCATCGTCAAGCAGAGTCCAGCTGTCCGAGCCGTCCTTTGCGATATATACCTTATATCCATCAGCGTCCGCGGTGGCTGTCCACTCAACCGAAGCCGACTCGAACCACCCCTCCGTCTTTGTAATTCCTCCCTCAGCGGCAAGGCTGCCTACCGCCATTACCGAAATCATAGAGGCAAATATAGAAAGAGATAAAATTATACTGATTATTCTACGGATTGTCATATTTATTTCCTCCGCGGTAAAAATTTTATATTCCTCTATTTTAAATTATATCATCTGATTTGCTTGCTTGTCAATATATTTTTTTACGCACTGTTAATTGACAAAAGGGTGAGGCTTCTGCTATAATTGAATTGATATTCCAAAAAGGAGTCTTGAAAAATGGCAAAGCAAAAGAAAAATTCTAACTACTCTACCGAGAAAAAGCAGGCGAAGGAGGCAAAGGCCGCCGAGATAAAGCGCAAGGAACAGACGGCAAAGACCGTAAAGCTGGTTGCCATCTGGGCTGGCGGCGCACTTCTGCTTATCGCGCTGGTTGTCGGTCTGTTGTTTGCCCTCGGTGTGTTTGACTACGTTCCCGAGGCAACATATCACGCAAGCTTTACCTTCAGTGACGGAAACACTATCCACGTCGAGCTGTACGGCAACGATGCGCCCGAGACCGTAGAGCATTTCATAGACCTCTGCGAGAGTGATTACTTCACGGGAATGACTCTACGCTCTATGCTTGACGGTATGCTGAAGCTGGGTTCGGGCACCGCAGACGGCGGCGACCTTG
This sequence comes from Clostridia bacterium, assembly GCA_017522795.1. Lineage (GTDB taxonomy): Bacteria > Bacillota > Clostridia > Oscillospirales > CAG-272 > UBA1740. Next base: position 8,772 of record JAFWXZ010000043.1, read on the forward strand.
GAATCAAGGGTGAGTTCTCAAGCAACGGCTTTAATAATCAGATACCTATGAAGCGAGGCTACGTTGGTCTCTCCCGTGGCACGAGCGCCGACTCTGGCTACGGTCAGTTCTTCATCCTCACCTCCGACAGACGCGACCTGCAGGGCAAATACGCTATCTTCGGCGGTGTCACCGATATGAGCGTGGTTGACGCTATGCTCTCAAAGCTTACCGTTAATAAGGACGGTACTATCTACGAGGGTAATGCGCCGAGAATTCTCTCGGTTTCGCTCCACGCAGCGCATCATTAATGACATTTTGTAAATAATAATTGACAAAAACGGCTATCCAAGGCGATTTTTCCAAGGATAGCCGTTTTTTATTTATTTGTTTTTTATCTTTTCACAAGCTTGTTGATCGCTTTAATTGCGTTCTTTCCCTGCTCTGCCGCGATCGGCAGACCGCCCGGGGACTGTAGCCACTGGGTAGCGAGAAGCAGATTATCCACGCCGTCCACACTCTGACTTAAAGGTATGGGCAGGAATTTCTCGGGAATGGCAAAGCTCATAAAGCTGCCAAGCCTTGAGCCGACGAATCTCTCGTAGCTTGCGGGTGTCCAGAAGTCGATAAGCGAGAGCCTGCCGCGAAGGGTGGGACAGTGATCCTCGATAAGATATTGAAGCACCGAGGCAAGTCGCTCGCATTTTGCTTTATACGCCGCCCTGTCCTCTCTGCGAAGTCTGATAAACTCCTCGCAGTCCTCGCCAAAGCAGAAGGTCATAGTCTGCAAAATATTATTACCCTCGGGCGCATATGAGGGCTCGTGGGAGAACTCGCGGAGGATAAGCTGCTTTGTTCCCAGCTCCACCGCATACTCCTTCGGTACGTCGAAGATAAGATCGCCCTCGAAGGGAAGCTCTGTCAGGTCGCAGGCAAATGCCGCGTGATACGCGGAAAACGGACGGAGCTTCGGGTTATCATATTGCGCCTTCAGCTTCTTGGGCATAGGCATATCAAGGATTCTGCCAAAGGTTGCCGCGGGATCGGTGGTGAGGACGATATAATCCGCCTCAATTCTGCTGCCGTCGGTAAACACTACCGCGCGAGCCTTGCCGCCCTCAATTTCTACCCTTGCCGCCTCCTTTTTCAGATGAAGAGTGCCGCCAAGGGACTTAAATTTCTCGGTCATTCTCTCTGCTGCCTTCAGCGAACCGCCCTCGGGGAGCGCACCGTTTCTACCGCAATAGGTGGCATAGACGTAAATGAGCGCAAACGCGCCGAAGTCGTCACCCCAGAAGCCTGTGATAAAGCACTGAAGAGCGGGATGCTTGAACCTTGCCGCCAGCTGTCCCGTAGTAAGTCCGTAATATTTAAGCAGCGGGCCGACTCCGCGGAAAACTCTGCCCGCGTTCAGCCCCTCGTCGCAGTTCTCACCCGCGATGTTATCAACACCCATAAGGAATTCTACCGCGCTGCAGAATTTTCTTATCTCACCCTCATCCTCGGGAGAAATCTCTACCATATCCCGATACAGATCTCTGAGCGAGGGCTTTAAGGAAAGGCGGAATCCGTCTCTCTCGCAGGACATAAGGCTGTTTCCCTGCACTGTGCCAACACCGTTGCCAAGCACGCCAAGGTCAAGCCACATCTGATGCAAGGGCGAGTGGGGATTTGAGCCCGTCAGCCAATGGATACAGTTGTCGATGTGATAATCTCCTCTGTCCCAGCCCGTAAGATTGCCGCCTGCGATAATATGCTTCTCGCAGACTGTTGCCTCGTGGCCCGACATACGCGCGTAGATTCCTGCGGAAAGTCCCGCAACACCGCCGCCTATAATAAGTACCCTTGCCATACCCACGACCTCGTTTTCTTTGGTTTTATAATTAAATTATACTACCAAAATATTAAATATTAGTTAAAAAACTGTAATTTATTTCAGCTTTACAAGCTTGGCGGGGTTTGCTATAACGATAAGCGAGGAGTCGGCGGTAAGCTTTTCCTCGGGATTTATATTGACGTTCAGCTTTTCGGCGCGCTTGATAGCGACGACGTTTATGGCGTATTTTTTACGAAGATTAAGCTCCATAAGGTTTTTGCCAACCCATTCCGGCTTTACTCCAAGCTCTATCATCGAGAAATCCTTTGACAGAGTGAGCATATCCACGAATCCAGAGCTTAGCAGATTCTTCGCCAGGCGAACGCCGCTCTCCTCCTCGGGAAATACTACCATATCCGCGCCCACTCGCGTAAGTATCTTCTGATGCATCTCGCTTCCGCACTTGGCAATAACCGTCTTGACTCCTGCCTCCTTGCAGAGAGTGACAGCCATAACGCAAGCCTCAAGATTATCAGCCATAGCGATTATTACCACGTCAATACTGCCTATACCAAGCTGCTTAATAACGTCGGGATCGGTAATATCCGCGCACTTGCACACAGGAATAACTGCCGTAGCGGCGTTTACCTTAGCCTCGTCAATATCGACCGCGATAAGCTCGGCTCCGCTCGCCGCAAGCTCTCTCGCCACAGCAGTACCGTATCTGCCAAGTCCAAACACGGCGTATGTTTTATTCGTTTTCATAATCTTCTCCTATCCTACGCTGATGTCCTCTGTAGGATTTTTCACAGCGTTTGTGGTTTTTTTGTTTCCGTTAAGGGCAAGAGCCAGAGATATAGGACCTACCCTTCCGAGATACATATTGATAATGATTATTGTTTTTCCTATAACCGAAAGCGTCGGCGTTATTCCCCTCGTAAGACCTACGGTCGCGGTTGCGCTCGCCGTCTCGTACAGCACGTCCATAAAGGGCGCGTCGGTCACCGCCGCTAAAAGCAAGGTGGAAATAAAAAGTATTGTAAATGAGGTCGTACACACCGCAGACGCCTTGCTTACCGCCTGCTTTGAAACCGTGCGGTTGAATAGAGTGACGTCATTTTTTCCCGTCACGCTTGCCATAGCGGAGGCAATAAGCACCGCCAGTGTGACAGTCTTGATACCGCCCGCCGTTCCAACGGGCGAGCCTCCGATAAACATAAGCAGTATGCTGATTATCGCCGACGGGTCTGTGAGATCCTGCTGCGGTATGCTCGCAAAGCCCGCAGTACGCGTCGTCACCGATTGGAACAAGGAAACCTGTATTTTATCAAAGAGTGAAAGACTGCCGATAGTAGCGGGATTATTATACTCAAAAGCAAATATACATACACCGCCCACAAGCACGAGCAAAAGTGAGACCGAAAGGGCGATCTTGCTATGCAGGGTAAGCCGTCTCAACCTGTGCTTACCCTCCGTGCCAAACACTCTGATAACGTCCCACCAGACGATATATCCGATACCGCCGAGAATTATAAGCGCGATTGTGGTAAGATTAACGAGGGGGTTCGTAGCATAGTCGTAAAGGCTGTTCTCTCCGATAATATCCATTCCCGCATTGCAGAAGGCAGATACCGAGTTAAACACCGATATCCATATTCCCCTCACGCCGAAATCAGATACGAAAACAGGCATATAAAGTAGCGCGCCAGCGCCCTCAATAATAAGAGTGCCCAGCAGGACCTTTTTAATAAATTCGCCAAGGCCCGACATAGTGTTGAGATTGAACGCATCCTGAATCAGAAGCCTGTCTCCAATGCCCATACGGTGATTAATAAGTATCATAAGTCCGCTCATTACCGTGATAATGCCCAAACCGCCGATCTGTATAAGCAGCAGAATAACGACCTGTCCGAACACGCTCCATGCAGATGCCGTGGTCACGGTCACAAGTCCCGTCACGCAGGTGGCGGTGGTAGCCGTAAAGAGCGCGTCAATATACGGCACGCCCTTGCCGTCCGCCGAGCTTACGGGCAGGGCGAGCAGAAAACTTCCTACAAGTATAGCCGCAAGAAAGCTGAGCATTATTATATGTGTGGTAGAAAGCCTCGGAGCTTTCATTTTTGTCAAGTCTGCCACCCCCAATACATCTTAATTAAGCTTATTATATCACAAATTATAGTTTTTTTCAATATATATTTTATTTAATTAGTCCATCGCCTACCTGCGAGAGCTTTTTCGCAAGAAAAAGAAAAACCGTAGGGAACAGAGCCGCGTTCGTAGCTATCTGCACGATATAAAACACAACGCCCCTGGCATAATAAATGGGTAGATTAATAAAATAATTCTCGTTTATTCCAAGATAAAAGGCGCAGTCTATTACCGAGGATATGACACCGAACATAAAGGTCATTCCCACCGCCGAAAGTGTCAGCCAAAGTCTGCTCTTTACACCTTTTTTCGCGAGGAGCATAAAAATCATCGCCACCGAGGGCCAATAGATAATATAGGTTATCACCCAGCTTCCAAAGCCCCAGATAAGCGGTTCTATCAAAACGAAAACCGCCGTGGCTATCACTCCGTAGATGCCGAACACGTAGCCGTACAGGGCGCAGAGGACGGTGACCACCTCCACGTTTGGCAGAGCCGCCAGCACAAGCTTTCCGCACTCGAGTGTTGCAGCCATAATTCCAACGAGTGCCACCGTCCGCGCCGCCGACAGTTTTGATTTTTTACCGTTTTCCATTATTTCTTAGGATCAATAGGGCGACTTTTCAAGTCTGAAAAGTATAACCGTGCCTGCCTCTACAGTCATACTGCTGAGACCGAGGCCCGCCTGATACATAGTTGTGCCCTCGTAGTCCACCGTAGGCGCGCCCGCGTAGCTATCGGCCTTCACCGAGGTATAGACTATAACGTACATTCCCTCCGACGCGTTTTCCTTGATAGAGCCGATAGCGCTCACGTAAGCACCGTAGGTAGAGTCCACCATCTCAAGCGCAAGAGGATTTTCACCTCTCTTATTCAGATGCTCGACAACACCCTTTGCACCCTCGTGTTTGTTTTCTACCGACTCAAGATAGGTCTTATAGACCTGATACGTGCCGTCGGTCGCCTCGACCACCACGGTGACGTCACCAGCCTCGGCTACGTCGCCGAAAATATAGTCGCAACAGCAGAGCGAAAGCAGGCATATAGCTGCTAATAAAATGATAGAAATAATCCTGTTTTTCATTGTTTTTTGACCTCTTTTTCTTTGTTTTTTTATAGAAAAAGCATATCAGTGGGTAAAAAACCGCCCGAGAGATCGGGCGGTAAGAAAACAATGCAAATCAAAGCCTATAAGCAAAGCTTATACGCCGTGAAAATATTGCCATTCTTCCCCCGTTTGCCCAAGGAATATGCGCTGTCAACCGCCCGAGCTTTACAGGCTGTTGACTATCGTCCGGCAGGCCTTCCGACTGAGAGCGTGGCTGCGTGAAAAAAACAAACGCTTTTCTCACCGCTCATCACGGCAATGGCTGTTGTGGCGGAGCTTCCCCGCGCTTTCCCTGCTTTGAATTAACGGACGATTTATTATATATTATTTTTCTTTATTTGTCAATAGTGCATCAGAACTGCTTCTCGAGGCGGAAAAGTATCACGCTATCCTTATAGGCAGACATACCCGTGATGCCGAGTCCACTCTGATACAGAGTCATTTCTCCATACTCTACCACCGATGCCCTGCCGTAGCTGTCAGAGGCAGTAGAGGTATAAACTATTATCGAAAGTCCCTCGTCTGCTTTCTGGGAAATTCCACCTATGGCGGCAACGTAAGAGCCGAAGCGGTTTTCCTCTATCGTAAGAGGAAGCTTGTTCTCCTCTCTCTCGCTCATATGCAAAAGAACGCACATAAGACCGTTCTGTTTGTTTTCTATATCCTCAAGCATAGCGGTGTATACCTGATATTCCTTCTCCGCCATCTCAACGACCACGGTGATCTGTCCCCTTACCTCAACAACGCCGATACGCTTCGTACAGCTAATCAGCGAGATCAGGGATATGGAGAGAATAAGCATTAATGCAACTGTTTTTTTTATTTTCTTTTCCTTTATAGTGTGTTAGTATTGCTCTCCCTTACTTGCGGGAACGACCTTCCTTTGCCGCAAGATACATATTTATCGTGCTTTCCAGGGTATCCTTCAGAGCCAGACGCATCTTTTTGGGCAGGGTGTGGGTTTTTCTGTAAAGAGAAATAAGCTCAAGCTCGTCATCCGAAAGCTCGGAGCTATCGGGACTGATGGGAATATCCATAAGCTCACCCACCGTGACGCCAAAGACCTCGGAAAGCCTGGGCAGCATACGCATAAAGGAGGCGGATCGGCCGCGTCGCCAGTTGTTCACCGTCTTTTCTGCAAGCTCCATTTCTCTCTCAAAGGCGGCGTCGCTTGGAAACTCCGAGTCGATAAGCGAGAGCAGATGCTCTCTGACCCTCTCTATATCCTCTCTCATTTCTTCACGCTCCTTTTGCCGTGGGGCGCGCCCTTGTTTTTATCGGTCGGCTTTCTTTTCACCGATCTGCCCTTTGGCGCAGATTCATAAAAGGGCTTCTTTTCGCTCTTTTCGGACTTGCTTTCGAGAATTTTTGTGAATTTTTCTGTATTTTTCTCGGGCTTTGCCGCCTTTTTCGGCTTATCCGTGGAGAAGCCGAAGCGACCGACAACCTCGCCAAGCGAATAATACTCACCGTGAGCATAGGCAAGAAGGTCTGCCCGCTCAAAGTGGAGCTTTCCCTCTGCATCAAGCAGGCTGTCGTGGCAGGAAACGCCAACGATATCCGCAATAAAAACGTCGTGGGTGCCCATTGGCAGAACCTCTGCCACCCGACATTCAAGGGCTATGGGACACTCGGCAATGGTGGGGGGCGCGACCTTATCGCTTCTCTGCTTCGTAAGTCCGCATCTCTCGAACTTATCCATCTTTGCCCCCGTGTAAATACCCACGAAATCCACCGATCGAGCAAGGCTGACCGATGGGAGATTTATAACAAACTCTCCCCTCTCCTTCAATATTCCGTAGGAGTGGCGGCTTGGACGCACCGAGATATATGTGCGTGGAGGCTGGGTGGCAAGTATGCCCGTCCAGGCAATAGTCAGCACGTTTGCATTTTCAAAGTCACCCACCGTCACCATTGCGGGAGGAATTGGCGCTTCAAGTGTGCCGGGCGCGAGGTTTATTCTTTTATTTTTCATTTTTCTTCTCCAGCATTCCAAGCCATAAATGTGTAAGAATAGGATCGGGAACGATTTTAAATAATACGTGCTGCAGCTTCGTGTACCAATTGGTCACGTACATTGTTCTGCCCTTATCGGATGCGCGAACACAGCCTGCGACTACCTTCTCACAGCTAAGCAGAGGCTTCATCGCGTTGTCGCGAGGACGGGTGACGCCCTCCTTCGCGGTAGCCTTGCCGAGGAACTCGGTGTGTACCCAACCCGGACAGAAGCAGGTAGCGCGAACGCCGTATTTCTTTATCTCGTGATTTAAGGACTTGGTGTAGTGAAGCACGAACACCTTGCCCGAGGAGTAGGTGTTGAAGTAAGGCAGGGGGGTGAAGCAGGAGCCCGATCCAAGCTCTATGATTCTGCCGCCACGCTCCATATAGGGCACGACCATATGGGTGATAAGCACGGTTGCCTTTACGTTCAGGTCTATCATCATCTCGACCTTGCTCTCGTCAATCTCGTCAAATCCTCCGAAATCACCGAAGCCTGCCGCATTTACGAGATATTTTACCTTGGGCTTTTCGCTCTCAAGCGCCTGGCGGATAGCGTTAATGCCCTCCTTTTTACAAAGGTCGGCAGAGATAACTCTGTATTTTACGCCGAGACTATCGCCAAGCTCGATCATTCTCTCTTTTCTGCGAGCAACGAGCCACAATTCGTCAACTCTCTTTGCATAATGTTTTGCAAACTCCGCGCCAATACCGCTTGACGCGCCTGTAATAATTGCAACGGTCATAATTTTTCTCCTCATAAATACAATATTTTACAATATAACTATTGATTATTAATTTGAAATTTGATATAATTTTATATAATTATATTAGCACCTACATCTTTATTTGTCAATCAAAATTCGTAAAAAATGCGAATTTTGTATATATTTACGAAAGGAAAATACAAAATGAAAAGCAAAAACATACTTCGGCTTACGGCGGCAATAGTACTTTGCTGTACTATGATGTTCTCGCTGTCCTCCTGCATTATCGACTTTGGAATTTACGGAGATATTCTTGATATACTGAATCAGGAAAACCAGAACGGCGGCAACGAGGACAATGACGACAACAAGAACGACGGCGGAATTATTCCCGATCTTGGTGGCGGAAGCAACGATATAGAAAGCGACAACTACGGTGACTTTATGGACGGAAGCGGCACGGGCAGCACCGAGGGGATCGTAGGAGTAAACAGAACCCTGCTCTCCACAGTCAGCATCATCTGCGACTTCGGCGGATCGGCAGGTGCAGGCTCGGGCGTTATCTATAAGGTAGACAGAGAAAAGGGTGACGCGTACATCATCACCAACTACCACGTTGTATATATGTCTGGCTACGGCAGAGCCGATAACGTAAAGCTCTATCTCTACGGAATGCACCTTGAGCCCTATGCAATAAAGGCAACTATTCTCGGCGGCTCGGTCACCTATGATATTGCCGTGCTTAAGGTTAGCGGCAGCGAGGTTATCAAGAACAGCTATGCCACCGCGGCAAGCATCGGCAAATCCGAAAACGTACGCGTCTTTGACAGAGTGTATGCGGTGGGCAACTCCGAGGGTATGGGAATGTCGGCAACCGAGGGCATAGTAAGCGTTGAGAGCGAAAGCCTTGATATTTCGGGCGCGGACGGCTCGCTTATTTCGTTGCGCGTTATGCGCGTGGATGCGGCTGTCAACCACGGAAACTCGGGCGGAGGTCTTTACGACAAAAGCGGCAGGCTAATTGGCATCGTGGTTGCGAAGGACGTAAGCTCCGACGTTGATAATATGAGCTACGCGATCCCCGTGGATCTGGCTGTCAGAGTGGCAAACAATATTCTCGACAACTGTGACGGCGTAAAGGTCACCAAGCCCCAGAAGGCTCTGATGGGAATTACCATAACCGCCTATGTATCGGGAATTGAGATATCTCCCGAGGGCGATGAATTCTACGAGGTAAATCTGGTTGAGGTCGTTGAGGTTTCAAGCGGAAGTCTTGCCGATGGTAAGGCGCAGGTTGGCGACACCATCAACTCTATAACGGTTGACGGCGTGACACACGAGGTGTGGAGAGTTCATCACGTGACCGACGCGATGCTTGAGGCTCGCGCAGGCAGCACCGTTATACTGAACGTCCTCCGCGACGGTCAGCGAGTGAATATTGTATTCAATATAGAAAGAAATAATTTAAGTCCTGTAAATTAATCTGAAAATAGAAAAATAACGCGTATTTGTAAACTCAGGCTTACAAATACGCGTTTTTTATTAAAGAACAGACACCGTATCACCGAGAGGTAATGAATAAATCTCAACACGCGAAGGAGTTTTTCCAAAGATCCTTTCGATGGCGAGTGAGTAAAGACCAAGCTGCATACCGTGACTTGCGCGAAGCTTCTTTTCCGCAAGACTGCGGTCGGCAAGCTCGGCTCTCGTCAATCGGTCGGTCTTATAGTCGCAGAGGATAAGCTGTCCGTCCTCGCCCTCTATAATGCAGTCGATAACTCCCTGAACGAGAATATCCCTGCCACTAAGGGCACGGCGTTTTTCCTCATCGGCGGTGAACTCACCCGCGGGCAGATATACGTTGAAGCGAAGCTCGCGGTGTACCCTTTTCGCCGAGAGCATCTCGGTGATAAGGCCCGATCCTCTGAACAGCTCTATCTCGTTTACCCTCACGCGCGCGGCATCCTCGGGGCTGATAAATCCAAGAGCTGTAAGCCTGTCAAGCTCGGCGCGAGCGCCCTTCTTCAAAAGGTTATCAAGGTCGCAGAACTGAAGCACAAGGTGGGTTGCAATACCCCGCTTCGCGCTCTCGTCTGCATCTCCGCCAAGGGCGAAGGCGGGTAGGATCTTCCGCTTTTCCTTTTCGCCATCAAGATTGATCGGCTCGTCGGAGGAAACATCGTCAAGGGTTAGCTTCATCGCCTTTTCACTCTCGCTACCGTCAAGGACGGTGGGTGACATAAGCGAAACCGACATCTTCTCGGGTAATGTAGTCAGGTGGGGCGTAGGATATTCAAAGCCGAAGCGGCGCACAAGCTCACCGTACAGATCGGCATCCCTTTCCACCGTTTTTTCCTCGGCTTCGATCTTTTCTTCAGGCTCATCCGTCGATTCTTCAACACCGCAGAATGCCGCCTCGTCAAGCGCGGGACTTCCCTCGCAGGCGAGGATTACCTCAAGATAAGAGGCGAGCGAGCGGAAGGAGTACTCCGATAGATTCTCGCGGATAATTTCAAGGCGGGAAAGGTATTCATCCCGCTTTACGGTCGGGCAAACACCCACCACGTATAGCTTCTCACGGGCGCGTGTCAGGGCGACGTAAAGCACGCGAAGCTCCTCCTCATAGAGCTTTCTCGTAATTCTGTGATTGATGATATCCTGCACAGGATTATTCACCACCGCAAGTCCGGATGGAGTGCGCAGACGGAAGGATATTCCGAAATCCTCCGAGAATGCAAGACGGGAGTTGCGATCCTTGTTATAGATCTTACCGTCCGCCTCAACCAGAAATACGATAGGATATTCAAGTCCCTTTGACGCGTGGGCGGTGACGATCTTTACCGCATCCACACCCGAGCGGGCGCGGGCATCGTCAAAGGTGGTCTTTTTATCAATAATGTTATTTATAAAGCTGATGAAGTTGTAAAGTCCCTTGAAGGAGCCCGCCTCATAGCTTCGCGCATAGTCGTAAAGCAGGGTGAGGTTCTCCTTACCGCCCGAGCGGGAGGCAAGCGACATAAGCCCCGTCTCACGATAGAGCTTATAAATAAGCGTATCAACGCCAACGCCCTCGGCAATGGTGCGGTAGTATTCAAGGGTGTTAAGGAAGGATGCGCCCTTTGCAAAATCGGGGTTGGCTTCCACATACTTAACAAGCGACTCATAAAGGCTCTCGCCCCCCACCTTACCGATAAGATAAAGCTCGTCGGCGGTGAAGTCAAAGAGGGGTGAGCAGAGCAGACCTGCAAGGTAGATATCACGTCTCGGATTATCCACGGTGTTAAGCAGGCAGAGCGCCAGCAGTACCTCGGGAGAGAGGAAGAAGTCCTTTGCGCCCGAGATACAGGAGGGTATTCCCCGTCTTTCAAGGGCGGCGGCGTACTCACCGTCGCGGCCTCTGGCATTACGGAGAATTATTGCAATATCCGAGGGGCGCACGCTCTCTCCGCTGTCAAGTTTGCCATCGGCAAGGATCTGCTCGATCTTTCTTGCCAACGCATCAGGCGCATAAGATCCGTCCCCCTCCGATTTATCAAGCATACAGACGGTGGGATAGCTGTACTTCGGCTCGCCGCCCTCGTGAATTTTAGCATAGCCGAGGCGGTCGCTGTCCACGTAGCCGATGGACTCGCCGACCAAGGAAAATGCGCGGTTGAAAATGTTGTTTACGAAGTTCACTACGCCCTCGTCGCATCTGAAATTACGGGACATAAAGATGGAGGCGCAGTCGCCATCGGCATCCTCAAGCCTTGGGAAAGAGGACTTCATCTGTGCGAAGATCTCGGGACAGGCAGAGCGGAAGCCGTAGATACTCTGCTTAATATCGCCGACCATAAACCTGTTGTTCGGGCGGGAGATAGCCTCGAAAATACGGTTCTGCAGGCTGTTTACGTCCTGGTACTCGTCAATGTAAATAGCATCGAACTGCGCCGCCACGTTCCTTGCAATATCGGTAGGCTCACCGTCGTTTATAAGACACTTATAGGTATAGCGCTCGATATCGGCATAGGAGAGAGCACCAAGACGGCGCTTTTCCTCGGTAAAGAGGCGGTCGAACTGCACTTCAAAGCGGTAAAGCACCGAGAGAAGCCTGTACATAGAGGCAAAAAGCGTCTGCCACTGCTCGTCGGTATATACAAAGTAGTCGCGCATATCGAAAGCGTCGTCCTTGCACATATCGCGCAGAAGAGAGAAGCTCTCCATACGATCGGTCTTGTCCTTGCGGACGGTGGGCTTTCTTATAAATTCAATACCGCGTATAGCCTCGCGCGCCGCAGAATAGCTCTCGGCAGAGCGAAGCCTCATCAGCGCGCATCTGTCGCTCTCGGCGCAGTCGAGGTATTTTTTCTCGGCGTCGGTACCGTTAGAAAAATCGCGAATATATCTGCCGTAGGAATTAATGTAATGCTCTGCCATCTCGTGCAGGCGGTCCATAAGATAAGCGCCGTATCTGGTGCTTTCCACGGGAGTGTCGGGACAGTTATAGCACTCGATAAGTCTGCCCAAGAGGTCAATACCCTCCTCCGCGCTGTCGCACTTCAGATGAATGTACCTGAACATCTCGGCGAGCTCCTCTGTCCTACCAGAATCGGTAAGACAGTCGGCAAGCTCCTCAAACTCCTCGGGCGAGGCGATCTCTGGAAGACTACCGTTATAGGTTGCCTCAATAAGTCCCTCAATAATGGAGATAGCAAGCAGCTCGCACTCGGCGGTGTCGGCAATGCGGTAGCCGGGTGTCAGCCCAACGCGGTCACAGTTGGCGCGCAGGATCTCGTTGCAGAAGGAGTCTATGGTGCGTATCTTTGCCGATGGAAGAAGGTAAAGCTGACGCTTTAAGTGCTTATCCTCAGGGTTTTCCTCCACCGCTTTTGTCAGCGCACGGGAGATCTTCGCCCGAAGCTCGCCTGCCGCCGCGTTGGTAAAGGTGACCACAAGAATAGAGTCGATATCCATAGGAGAGTCCTTATCGGTCAGCGAACGGATTATTCGCTCGGTCAGGGTTGCGGTCTTTCCCGATCCTGCCGCCGCAGAGACCAAGAGGGTCTTATCCCTTGTGTTTATCGCAGAAAGCTGCTCGTCGGTCCAGCGTGTTGCCATATTACTCTCCTTTCACTTTTTTATATATTTTAGCATATTAATTTTGCTTTTTCAAGTTAAAATCCTTCATTCTATTGAAAAGAGGGGAGATTTGTGGTAAAATAAGAAAAAAACGGAAGGAGGATATTGCTATGGGAATAAAGCTTGGCGGCATAGATATGCCCCACGGTCTTTGCCTTGCGCCGATGGCGGGATATACCGACAGAGCTATGCGACTCGTCTGCCGGGGTTACGGCGTCGAGCATTCGGTGACCGAGATGGTCAGCGCAAAGGCGGTGGTGTACGGTGACAGAAAGACCTTTGCCCTTGCAAAAATCCTACCCGACGAGGGGCCCGTTTCGGTGCAGATATTCGGCTCGGAGCCCGAGATCATGGCAGAGGCGGCGCATATTCTGACGAACACAATGGAATCTATGCCCCCTGTTGCCATTGACATAAATATGGGCTGTCCCGTCAACAAGATCTTCGGCAACGGCGAGGGCTCGGCGCTGATGAAAAACCCCGAGCTTATCGAACGCATTACAAGAGCCGTATCGAGCGCCATAAGCATTCCCACCACCGTGAAGATACGCGCAGGAATAAACAAAAGCAGCATCAACGCGATAGAGTGTGCCCTTGCCGCAGAGGAGGGTGGCGCATCGCTTATCTGCATACACGGACGGACGAGAGAACAGATGTACGGCGGACTTGCAGACCGCGAAATCATTAAAAATGTAAAGTCTACTTTGCATATTCCACTGATTGCCAACGGAGATATAGTAGACGGCGCATCTGCGCTTACCATGCTTCGTGACACGGGAGCTGACGGAATTGCGGTAGGCAGAGGGGCTGTGGGCAACCCGTTTATATTCTCCGAGATACTATGCGCTTTAGATGGCAGAGAGTTCACTCCTCCAAGTCTTGCACAGAGAGTAGAAGTTGCCCTGCTTCAGCTTCGTACCGCTGTAGAGGACAAGGGCGAGCGCATAGCAATACCCGAGGCGAGAAAGCAGATCGCGCTTTACCTTCGTGCCTTTCACGGTGCCGCGCGCATACGCGCTGAGATCAACCGCGCAACCGCATACACAGAGGTTGAGGCGGCTCTGAGAAGCGCTCTTTCCGAAGATTAAGAATCATATTTAAGCCGCTGCTTTTCAGCGGCTTTTTTCTAATGAATATATTTTTGTTGACAAAATGTGTTTATTTGTGCTACAATTAACGATGTAGATAGGTTTTATACATATCTAATTAATTAAAAGGAGACTTCGTTATGAAAAACGGAAAGCTCAGCGTAGCTACAAAGCTAAAATACGGCGTAGGTGACTTTGGTATGGCGGTCGTGACCGCTATGCTTCAGTTCTCGATGCTGTTCTACTACACCGACATAGTTGGCGTAAACCCCGCCCTTGCGGGAACTGCGATGCTGATCGGCAAAATCACATGGGATCTTATAAACGACACCCTCTTTGGCTATCTTGAGGACAAGACCAAGTCCAAGTGGGGTAAGCGCAGACCTTATCTTATCTTCGGCGCACTTCCCTTTGCCCTTTCGTTCTGGGGAGTCTTTTCTATTCCTCAGGGCATTGACAACGACCTTATCTACGCGCTGCTTATCATCGGCAGCTTTATTCTCTTCGATACCTTCCATACACTGACCGCTACAGCATACGCGGCTATGACGGCGGAGATCACCGAGGACTACAATGAGAGAACCTCGCTCTCCACCTACAGAATGGTATTCTCGGTTATCGGTTATATTGCAGGAGCAGGCGTCAGCGGCACTCTTGCGGGTGTGTTCAGTGATATCTTCGGTGTGTCCATTCACCAGGGCTGGAGCCTTGTAGGTCTTACCTTCGGTGTTCTCGGCGGCATCTCTATGCTGGTTCCCGGTCTGTTCCTTAAATACGAGCCCGCGGTTGAGTCAAAGCCCTCTGAGCTTCCCCCCATCAAGTCCATTATCTCCACCTTTAAGAACAAGCCCTTCGTCAGCTACATCATCGTCACCTCTATTATGTCTGTAAGCTTTACTATGGTGACCGCGATGCTTAACTACTACATAAACCATCAGCTCCATATGGAAGAATCCGGTCTGCTTATTATGCTGGCGATGATGGGAACGCTTGCTGTGTTCCTCGTTCCCTGCGGAATACTGATGAACAAGATCGGCAAGGCAAAGGCGTATGCTGTAGGTCTTACTATTGCATCTGCTGCGCTTATCGTCGTATTCTTCCTGCCCACAGGTCCCAGCCCCCTTATCTTCGTGCTGGCAGCCGTTGCGGGCCTTGGCTTCTCGGCGCAGTGGGTATGCCCCCACTCTATGATCCCCGACGTTATCGAGTACGACGAGCTTGTGACAGGTGAGCGCCGCGAGGGCGTTTACTACGGTGTTCAGGCAACGGCAACAAAGGTGACCGGCGCCCTTGCATCCGCGGCGTGCGGCTGGGGTCTTGAGATCGGTCGCTACGTTGAGAACAGCGCAGAGCAGCCCGAAAGCGCGCTTCTGTCTATCCGTGTTCTCTTCGCTCTTATTCCCGCAATATTCCTCCTTATCTGCGTTCCTCTCCTTATCAAGTATCCCATTACCAAGGCTTCTCACGCTGAGGTTATGCGTCAGCTAACCGAGAAGAGAGCGGCAAAGTCCGAGGAAAAGGCGGAAAACGTAAAATGAAAATAAACATTATCGGCGCAGGCCTTGGCGGTCTTACCTTCGGCGCGCTTGCGGCAAGGGACGGCCACGAGGTACATATCTTTGACAAAAACCGTAAGCCCGGCGGAGTGGTTGCGCTCCTTGAGCACGAGGGCTATAAGTTTGAACAGGGCCCTCTGCTTATCGGTGATATGCTCCCGGGTGAGCTGATATACGACCTGCTTGACGAGCTGGGCATCCATCTGGACACCGTGCGCGCGGACAGAGATATCATTATGCCCGACTACGATATGATCACTCCCAAGGAGTACGGCGGCCCCTATTGGCGCCGCGACAGGCTGAAGGAGCTGTTCCCCGAGGATGCCGATGGCATCGACGCATACTACAGATTCTACGACGACGTAATGCATCTGCGCTATATCGCTACGCAGAAGCCAGGCCTTTTGCAAAAGGCTCGCCTTGCCCTCGCCTTTATGAAAATAAAAAGTTATGCGGGTATGAACGCAGACGAGCTGACGCGTCATTTCTTTAAATCCGAGAAGATCTGCACCCTCTTTACAGGTATTTTTGCAGACTTCTGCGCAGATCCTTCCGAGGCAGAGGGACTCGGGGTTGTGTTCACCAACTTTGAGACCGCATTTGACAAGCGTATTCCTCTTGAAAGAAAGGGCAAAAAGTACTACCCCGGCTACTGCTACGTAAAGGGCGGCTGCCAGAAGATACCCGAGGCTCTTGCCGACTATATCACCTCCCACGGCGGAGAGATCCACTACGGCAGGATTGTGGAAAAGGTGCTTGTTGAGAACGGCGAGGCGCGAGGCATAAGACTTGCAGACGGCAGCGAGATCGCCTCTGATATGGTGGTCGGCTGTGGCGCGGGCAAGGATTTCTTTGAGGATATGGTAGGACGTGAGTTCCTCGATGACGAATACAGAGAAATTATCGACACCTTCAGACCTATGGAAGCGGTGTTTATGCTTCACCTCGGTGTGAACTATGATCCTATGGAGTATCTGCGCGCGGCTCTGGTCTACTGCTACGGTATGTACGATCTTCACTCGGCGACAGTGAAGCTCCGCTCGGGTGAGTACCACGAGGGCAACGACGGCTATCTTATCTTCGTTCCCTCCGACCACGCGCCCGAATTTGCCCCCGAGGGCAAGCACTGCGTGACCATTTACACCGTCGCTCCAGACACGCTGAAGGATGGCGATTGGGAAAGCAAGAAGCAGGAGTATGCCGAGAAGCTTATCAAGCTGGCAGAAAGGCAGCTGCCGAACCTGTCCGAGCATATTGAAACGATGAAAATTATGACCGCACGCGACTACTCGGAGTACACTCATATGAAGAAGTCCTCCTTCGGCGGCGTAGTTCCCATCCGCGGACAGAAGAATCCGCCCCACAAGACACCCGTCAAGAACCTCTGGTTCGTGGGACAGCAGTCGGAGAACGCAGGCGGCCTCGGCGCAGTTATCGGCGGCGCAAAATCCGCCTACGAAAAGGCGTTTCCAAAGAAAAAGTAAACTCTCTCGGCAAAGCCGACAGAGCCACAAAAAACGGCGAGAAATTCTCGCCGTTTTGCTTTATTTTTGATATTTCTAACTAATTACATAAATTGAAAACAAAGAAAATGCCGATGCACTTTGTGGGCGCATCGGCAAAAAAATTGAATTTTACTCGGTTTCTAAATTATCGTCCGGATAATAGAATTCAAGCGTTCCCGCAAAGTATGCTTCTATATCCTCTCTGACGAGTACTATAACACCGTTAGGCAATATAAAGCTTCCGTTTTCAGTGCGAAGAAGATCGCTTGTTGTTGGATGGATAGTCATTCCTACCGTTACCAAGGCGCGGCAACAAAGGCAAATCGCATATTTATTAACACCGGTATATGAGCCGCTTTCAATCACGTGAGGCTCTGTCCACTCTTTTCCACATTCGCAGTATGCTCGATGGCTGTACTCGTTTATTTTTTCATATCTGTAAGGATTATGAATTTCTAATGCCGATGTTTCGCATTCAGAACACTTATTACCTACAATATCATGTTCTTCATAAAATGTATACTGCAGTCCGGGAACGGTGTTCACGCATACATGCATCTCACAATTATAATATGTCTTGCTGTAATTTTGCTCAACAATAGAAGAAAACGGGGCTACGTATCTGCAATACTTGCATTTATAATAATCGCTGTCACCATAGCTCGCTACCGCAAACATATTACCGCTTGATAAGCTGTGATTTTCTCCGCAAGCATTGTATGTATTATATGTATATCCACTCAAGCTGTCCACTTCTTTTACACCGTTGCATATTGAGCATACAAGTTTGTGCTTTCCGTTGCTCTGCTGACCCATATTTAGCCACTTGTGGTCGGAATCGGTATGGAATCCTCTTGTTATTGCTACCCCGGCTATGTCTTTGTAGGTTATGTTTGATGCTCTCTGGGTTATAGGAAATCCGTAACCCATTAATAATTCAAAATGATGTTCTTCCTCTGCATTGGCATTACAAGAATTGTAATAGTCTATATCACGCAAGCCTAAAACATGTCCAAGCTCGTGTGCGCCGGTTCTCTCTAATGTTAAATTAACTTCATTCGGAGTAAAGCCAGCATCATCAAAAAATGGATTAAGATAAACTGTCATTGTCCATTGATTATAGTGATTATGAAAGAAGTAATTGTCTCCAGGATCACTATGTGATGAAATGACTTTTTCTGTTAGGGCAAAAGATCCAACCTCTTTTCCGGGATATATTATTAAGTTATGATCTTCCGGTGTGCCTTCTACAATATTGATGATTTTGTGTTTTGATACAATATCATCTGAGCCGTGAGAATAAAAGTACACATTATTCCATTTTTTCATACTGATTGCATATGCATTTTTTACTTGCTCAGCCACGGATTTTGAAATGTCGGTTGTCCAAGTATAACCGCTGGGAGATGATTCGGCAAAATAATATTTTATAGTAGTAATTTCATCACTCAAATGATAGCATCCATTTGCATTATCAATTAAATACCACATTTCACCCAGTCCATCACTATTCAAATCTGCTTGACAATCATCATAATCCACACTCAAGTGAATATCGTGAGCAAAAGCTTCTGTGACCACCAGTCTAAAAAGTATAGCTACAAACAATACCACGGATAAAAAGCTAATGTTTTTTCTACATATCTCCATTGCTATTCTCCTTTTCTTATTACGTCAATTAATGCGTCAATTTCAATCAACCCATAATACGTTGTCTGCGTTTCGTTTTCCGTTTTGTACTTGTCGGTTATCATTATCTTCATCAAATCGTCATAGTATTCTTCAAAATCATAGTAATTGTCTCTATCAACTCTTTTATCGTTTTCGTAATGATTGATAGAATGTGTATGCACACAGATATAATAGCGTCCTTCCCAATATACACAGGGGATTGTTATTAAACCGCTATCCCATTGCTGAAAGCTGAAATAAACCTCATCTTTTTCTGACGAATTTAGATAAATAAAGGATTGAAACATTTTTTTTACGGTATATGGCTCGGTGATAATTGTTACGTTTTCAAAAAGCGGGCGCAACATGCGGAATTGCTCAAAAAACGGAGCATCCGCTTGTTCATTCAAAATATCCAAGGCATAAGTGGTCCTGTTTATCTGAAAGATCGTAATAATGTTCTTATCGTAATAGCGCTCTGTAATTTCTCCTATAGTCTCGTACTTAACCCAGACGTACTTGGTTGCGTTTTCAAAGCTCGTAGCATATTCACCTTTTATTTCTCCTTCATAGTATGCGCACACAAAGTAGTAGCTCGAAGGATCAACAACCACGTGCAGCGGCTGTTTTCCGCTCTTAATATCGTTGATATTATCCGCAAGAGATTTGCCAATTATATCATAATCGACGGAAGTGTTATCCAAGTATTCAATTAAAGCCGCCACGAGTTCGCTTTCATCAGCGTTTAATTCCTCAGGCACATTGGGCGTGGGAATTTCGGTATTCTCCTCAATCTTGTCACCGCACTCACACTCTTTGTGCTTAACTCCGGGGGTAGTGTAGGTAGGC
Source organism: Clostridia bacterium (assembly GCA_017522795.1). Classification (GTDB taxonomy): domain Bacteria; phylum Bacillota; class Clostridia; order Oscillospirales; family CAG-272; genus UBA1740. The sequence continues at coordinate 28,315 of JAFWXZ010000043.1, forward strand.
TCAATATCGGTCACCCACTCGTAAAAATGAGTGTGCTCGGTGTTGTCACCGTTTCCGTTTTCTTCACTGCCTTGATTCGTTTCGCCACCGCTGTTATTTTCTCCGCCTGCATGATCTCCGTCATTAACCTCTGGATTTACACAGCCTGAAAGCGCAGAAAGCAGTATAAATAAAATCAACAGAACTCCAACCGATTTTTTAAAGTAATTTTTCATTTTTCTCCTATCTGCCGCATATGCGGCTGTGGAAATTTGGGTGAGAGGAATTCTCTCATATATATTACTCTTTTTTTCGCTTTAAGTTCTTCAAATTTGGTATAATTAATTCAAAAAAATAATTTATCCAAAACGCCATAAACAAAAAGCGCAGAAACAGGGAAACCACCCCATCTCTACGCAGAAAAAACCTTCTTTAGTTTTACAGGGTTTTGCCCTTTTATTTTATATTATCATATAGGCTTTATTTTGTCAATACGTATGTAAAAAAGCACCTGCGCATTTGCAGGTGCTTTGGTATTTTTTTAAATCTTCTCAACCGAGATAACAACCTTCTCGCCGTTAATATTCCACTCTTTTGCGTGAGTGAGAGTGCTGCCGACGGTAAGCTCTACGGCGAGGGTTTCGTCCTTGATCTCCTCGGCGTTGCGCTCGGCAATAGCCGCGATGGTATCATTGCCTGTGAAGGCTACGCGGATGTTGTCCATAACCTCAAAGCCAGAGTCCTTACGCATAGTCTGGATCTTGGAGATGATCTCACGGACGTTGCCCTCCTCGATAAGCTCGGGAGTGAGGTTCTTGTCGATTACGACGGTGACGCCGCGGTCGCCAAGGCTCTCGTAGCCCTCCTTCTTGGTCATCTCGATAAGGAGATCCTCCTCGGCGAGAACTATCTCGTCACCGTTTACGGTGAACCTGATAGCGCCGTTTGCCTTCAGCTCGGCATAAGCCGCATTGCCGTCGATGGTGGCAAGGGTCTGTCTGATGCCGCCAAGGTACTTGCCGTACTTAGGACCGACGGTGCGGAGCTGGGGCTTGAAGTTATAGGTGGTGAAGTCGGATACGTTGTCGGTAAACTCAACGCACTTAACGTTAAGCTCCTCGGCAATTACCGAGATAAAGCTCTCGTCGGGTGTCTTATCCGCCTTAACGTACATCTTTGCCACGGGCTGACGGTTCTTGATAGCGGCTGCATTACGGCAGGCACGACCGAGAACTACGACGTCGATAACCTCGTCCATATTCTCCTCAAGATCCTTGTCGATCAGGCTCTCGTCAGCCTCGGGATAATCGCAGAGATGTATGGAGATGGGCGCAGACTTGTCAACCGAGCAAACGAGGTTGCGGTAGATATCCTCGGTCATGAAGGGAATCATAGGAGCGGCAACCTTGGCAATGGTCACGAGGGCGGTATAAAGGGTGAGATATGCGTTTACCTTATCGGTGGGCATATCCTTTACCCAGAAGCGCTCACGGCTGCGGCGAACGTACCAATTGGAAAGAGCGTCAACGAAGCTCTCAAGAGCGCGAGATGCCTCGGGAAGCTTATAATTTGCAAGGCAATTATCAACCGTCTTTACGGTGGAATTCAGCTTGGAAAGCACCCATCTGTCCATTACCGAAAGGGTGGAATAGTCAAGGGTGTACTTTGTGGGATCAAAGCCGTCGATATTGGCGTAGAGAACGTAGAATGCATAGGTGTTCCAGAGAGTACCCATAAGCTTACGCTGTCCCTCAACCACCGCGTCACCGAAGAAGCGGTTAGGAAGCCAGGGCGCAGAGTTGGAGTAGAAATACCAACGGATAGCGTCGGCGCCGTAAGCCTCAAGAGCCTCAAAGGGATCGACCGCGTTGCCCTTGGACTTTGACATCTTCTGTCCCTCTTTGTCAAGCACGTGACCGAGAACGAGAACGTTCTTATAGGGTGCCTGATCAAAAATGAGAGTGGAGATAGCCATAAGAGAGTAGAACCAGCCGCGCGTCTGGTCAACGCCCTCGGAGATGAAGTCTGCGGGGAACTGGCTCTCGAACACTTCCTTATTCTCAAAGGGATAGTGCCACTGTGCGAAGGGCATAGAGCCCGAGTCGAACCAGCAGTCGATAACCTCGGGAACGCGCTTCATCTCGCCGCCGCACTTCTCACACTTAATGGTGACGGCGTCGATAAAGGGATGGTGAAGCTCAATATCCTCGGGACAGTTAGAGGACATAGCCTTCAGCTCCTCGATAGAGCCGATAGAATGCTTGTGTCCGCACTCACACTCCCAAATATTAAGGGGTGTGCCCCAATATCTGTTTCTGGAAAGTCCCCAGTCCTGTACGTTCTGAAGCCAGTCGCCAAAGCGTCCCTTACCGATATTCTCGGGGATCCAATTTACTGTGTTATTATTCTTGATAAGGTTGTCGCGCACCTTGGTCATCTCAATGAACCAGGTATCGCGGGCATAGTAGATAAGAGGAGTATTACATCTCCAGCAGTGAGGATAATCGTGCTCAAACTTGGGCGCGGAGAAGAGCTTGCCCTCCTTTTCAAGATCGGCGAGGATCACGGGATCTGCCTTCTTGACGAAGAGACCCTCGTAGGGAGTTTCCTTGGTCATCTGGCCCTTGCCGTCAACGAACTGAACGAAGGGCAGACCGTAGCGGCGGCCAACCTTGTTATCGTCCTCACCAAATGCGGGCGCGATGTGTACGATTCCCGTACCGTCGGACATAGTGACGTAGTTGTCGGCGGTAATATAATGAGCCTTCTTGCCCTGGGCGTCGGCGCTCTCCTTGGTGCAAGCCCAAAGAGCCTCGTAGCATCTGCCCTCAAGCTCGATACCCTTCATTTCCTCAAGGATCTCGTAGGCGGGAGTGCCCTCCTCGCGCTTGATAGAGCCGAGAACCGAGTCAAGCAGAGCCTTTGCCATATAATAGGTGTAGCCGTCAGCCGCCTTTACCTTACAATAGGTGTCGGTGGGGTTTACACAAAGAGCAACGTTAGAGGGGAGTGTCCAGGGGGTTGTGGTCCAGGCGAGGAAGTATGCATCCTCGTCCACACACTTGAAGCGAACGACCGCAGATCTCTCCTTAACCAGCTTATAGCCCTGAGCTACCTCGTGGCTGGAAAGCGGAGTGCCACAGCGAGGGCAATAGGGAACGATCTTGAATCCCTTATAGAGCAGGCCCTTGTCCCAGATCTTCTTGAGCGCCCACCACTCCGACTCGATAAAGTCGTTGGTATAGGTGACGTAGGGGTTGTCCATATCTGCCCAGAAGCCAACTGTGCCCGAGAAGTCCTCCCACATTTCCTTGTACTTCCATACGGACTCCTTGCAATGAGCGAGGAAAGGCTCAAGGCCGTACGCCTCGATCTGATCCTTGCCATCGATGCCAAGCTTCTTCTCAACCTCAAGCTCAACGGGAAGTCCGTGGGTATCCCAGCCCGCCTTACGAAGAACGCGTCTGCCCTTCATTGTCTGGTATCTGGGTACCATATCCTTGATAACTCTGGTAAGAACGTGGCCGATGTGAGGCTTGCCGTTTGCTGTAGGGGGGCCGTCAAAGAAGGTGTAGTTCTCACCGTCTTGGCGAAGATCGATGGACTTCTCAAAGACCTTGTTATCCTCCCAGAATTTTCTCGTTTGTTTTTCTCTCTCAACGAAATTCAGGTTCGTTGACACCTTTTCGTAGATTTCCATAACGTTTATCTCCAAAAAAAATTATATTTTCAAGAAGCCTTCCCCTTGAGGGGAAGGTGTCAGGCTTGCCTGACGGATGAGGTGTGTTTGTATCAGATTCATCCACCTCATCAGTCGCTACGCGACAGCTTCCCCTCAAGGGGAAGCCTAAAAAAAAGCCCCGACGGTTGCAAAACAACCATCGGGGCGCAAAAAGCACGGTACCACCCGAAATTACGAAGCAAGGCTTCGCATCTCTTGCGTCTTAACGCGACGAAACGGCAAGGCTTACTGAACACAAAAAGTATAGTTCTCATTCAGCCGGGCAACTCGGGAGTGATTTTCACACGAGGGTAGTCGCTTACGGCTTTCACCAACCGCCGCTTCTCTGTACGCTTTCGCCTCTGCTACTGTCTCCGTCACAGTTATTACTTTAACATTATAGATGATTATTTATTAAAAGTCAATAGTTTAAACAAAATATTTTGTCTTGACAGGTCTGCCCGCACCGTGATATACTAAAGAAAAACGAAGGAGGCGGGATATGCTTGGTAAGAAAAAAATTGAAAAAGAACTGAAAAAGCTTGGCGTATCTGTGCCTGAAATCATATATTACGACCTGACCGACTCCACCAACACCCGCGCGAGGGAATACGCGAGGGCAACCCCCGATAGCAAAAAGCCCGTGGTGTTTATTGCCGACGGACAGACGGCAGGCAGGGGTAGGCGCGGCAGAAGCTTCTTTTCCGAGCGGGGCGCGGGCATATATATCAGCATACTTACCTATCCAAAGGAGCGCGGCTTTGACGCCACGCGCGCCACAGCCGAGGCGGCGGTACTGCTGTCAAGAGCCATAGAGAGCCTTTGCCACTGCGAGATCAGTATAAAGTGGGTGAATGATCTCTACCTCGGCGGCAAAAAGCTTGCAGGAATTCTAACCGAGGGGGAGATGGATAAAGAGGGTAAAATCGCCTATCAGGTAGTCGGAATGGGAATAAATATTTACAAAAATGCTATTTCCGACGAGATTTCTACCGTTGCGACTTCTCTTGAAAGCGAGAAAATTCGCACGCCAGACAGGTCGGAATTAGCCGCCCATATTATAAGAGAGCTTCTCTCACCCCACGGCGAGCTTTTCACCGAGTACAAGGAGCGCTCGGTAATAATCGGCAAGACGGTGACGGTTATGAAGCCGAGTGAGAGCTATACCGCAAGGGTGCTTGACATAAATCCCGATTATTCGCTGAAAATCGTCACAGAGAGCGGTGTGGAAAGCCTGTTTACAGGCGAGGTCAGCCTGAAAATATAAAAAGGAGTACTTTTATGATAGAGTGGAAAAATGTAGATAATAAAGATGACATTAACAATTTGCTTGAAGAGTTTGCAGGCTTTCATGATTCATGTATCGTACAACTTTACTACGAAACGGGTAATTATGTAACAAAAGATAATGCAATGGTATTTTCAAACCCTGATGAATACAAATTACACATTATTTTACAAAGTCAGTGGAATGAACTCGCCGTTGACTTGTGCTTTGTCGGGGTAAGACGTATGAATATTGTAGGATTACAAGACAACTATGGTGCGGACATATTTGATAGTTACTTAGCCTTTCACCACAACATTTTACCTTCGCGCTATCAAGCTTCGTCAAAAGTAATTGTTTGGGCAGATGACTGTAATTTTGATGTAAATAATATTCCAAACACATTAAAAGAGCCGGCAACCAGCTATGTTATAGCAAGCTCGCTCAAATGGAAAAGAATTGATCTTTTCAAAGAAGCTCCCTTTGCCGAATGACAAAAGGCTCTCTTTACAATATGCCGTAAGAGTGATTGATATAAAACAAACCCCGATTATTCGCTGAAAATCGTCACAGAGAGCGGTGTAGAAAGTCTGTTTACAGGCGAGGTCAGCTTAAAGATATAAAAAAGTCATAAAATGTCGCTAAGCTATTTACAAAAGCCTTTCTTTGAGTTATAATAATCCCGATCAAACTTTAAACGAGGATTAAAAATGAAAGAATTTTTTGGCTTTGGTGGATATGAGCGACCTGCCGAGGGCTTTCTGTCCTGGCAGCACCTGGTTTTCGTCAGCTCGTTCCTTGCCGTGATAATCGTTCTGGCGATTTATTTTGGACGGAAGTTCCGTGGCAAAAGCTACGAGGAAAAGAACAAGGTTCTTATCTGGACGGCTATAATTCTCGACTCTATCGAGATTATCAGAATAATAATTTCCTGCATCAGAAGCGGCGAGCCCGACAGAGTTTTATACGAGCTTCCCCTTTTCCTTTGCAGCATACAGCTTATTGCTATACCCGTTGCCGCCTTTTCAAAGGGTAGGCTGAAGGAGGCGAGCCTTGATTTCGTCTTTATCTTCGGTATGCTGGGCGCGGTGCTTGGCACATACGGAGCGGGACAGAACTACGCCGCATATCCCGTACTTTCCTTTGACAACGTCTTCTCTGCCCTTACCCATACCATTGCAGGCTTTGCCACAATCTATATCGGCATCTCGGGTATGAAGAGCATGAAGCCGAGGAACATTCCCATAACCTATGCAATTCTACTCGCCTTCTGCGTTTTGGCAGCGATCGGCAACACCATAGTTCCCTACAACTATATGTTCCTTGTCAGCGGCGACGGAACTCCCTACGATATTCTCTATAATCTCGTTGGCGGAAACCCCGTGCTTTATCCTATGATGGTAATACTTCTCTTCCTTATATACATTGCCGCCTTTTACGGAGTGTATATGCTTATTGCCAAAAGGCTCGGGAAGAATAAAACTGCCACCGAGCCCATCACCGATACCGCAGAGGAAAATGCACCCGAAGCTATAACAAAATAAAAAAGTAAAGCTCCCTTGCAAAAGGGAGCTTTTGTTATTTCACTACACTGACGGTTTTAATTCCATAATGTATAAACAGCCTCACGTCCTCGGCGGTGATGCGCTCGCCGCTGATAACGATGGGAACGGCGGGAGGACAGGAGACGGTGGGAGATGCGCAGATGCGTCCCTCGGAGTGCTCTACGGCGATGATCTCACAGGGGGAAAGCACCGCCTCGCGAATGGTCATCTCTGCCCTATGGGGTTTCGGCGCGATTGGCTCGGCGCTTACCGCAAGGCTTGACGGATCAAAGCTCGAGAGAGCTGACAAAAGCCTCTCAAAATCAGCCTCACTATTCTCGGGAGTGAGCATCAGCACGGTGTAATAGCCGTCGGAGAACTCGGGCTCTATTCCCTGCTCTCGCAGATGATGCGCCAGGCTTTCGTCTGCCTTTATCACAATTTTAAGTGGCTCGCCGTCGCAGATCTTATAGCCCAGAGAAGTTATTTTCGCCTTTAACTCGACAGACCTCTCTGCAAGGGCGCGGATTTTCTCGGGATAATCCTCCGAAAGTCGCTTATTGCACAGGTCAAGCGAGGCAAGCGTCAGATAGGACGGGCTTGTAGATGCAAAAAGCGACAGAGCGCCCCTCGCCCTCTCGGCATACTCGGGATAATCGGGTGAGATGTGCAGATATGTGCCACCCGTCAGCACGGGCAGAGTCTTATGCGCCGAGTCGGCACACATTGCAGCACCCTGGGTGATAGGGTGCATATCCTCGGGCAAAAGCTTCAGATACGCGCCGTGAGCGTTGTCAACAAGGAGAGGAATGCCGTATTTCTTACAGGTCTTTGCCAGATTGGCAATATCCGAGATATTTCCAAGATAATCGGGGGATGTGACGTATACAGCAGAAATTCTTCTGTCACTGCGCTCCACGGCGATCTGGATATCGCGGGGGGAGATTATGCATCTACAAAGATGCTCCTCCTCATTAGGATAGATCCACTCCACGTCAAGATCAAGCAAAGCCGCCGCCCGAACGAAAGCCGCGTGGACGTTTCTCGCCGCCAGGATAAGCGGACGCTCGTCCCCCTTTCTCTCGCTGACGAGGGCAAGCATAGCCTTTATCGCCAGGGTTGAGCCCTCGGTGGAATAGAAGCTGTGGGCGCTGCCGTAAAGGCGGGAGAGATTATCCTCGCTCTCGGCGATTATTCCATTGGCAGAGTAAAGCACGTCTGCACCCGAGATCTCGGTTATGTCAAACTCCTCGCAGCCGATGAGGGACACGCCCTTGTGCCCCGGCATATGAAAACGAGCCGCACCACTCTCCGAATATTTTTTTACAAAATCATAAATTGGTGTTGTCATTTTAAAAACAATTATAGAAAGATCAATAAAATTGAAGTCCACCTCATCAGTCACCTTTGGTGACAGCTTCCCCTCAAGGGGAAGCCTTGGTAGGTTGTCATTCTTCCGAATTTGCTATGTTAAGCATTACAGCGCACTCAATGCGCTTCTTGAACAGCTCGCAACCATACTTATACACACCGCCGATAGAGCCTGTTGCGTGGTAGGAGTTTGCCGCGCAGCCGCCCGAGCAATAAAGCTGTGCCCAACAGGTTCTGCACTCCTCTCTGGAGTAGGCGTTGCAGGAGCGGAACTCGTCCTGAACGGCGGTGTTCTTCACACCGTCCCAGATATTGCCGAGAAGATATTTCTCATCTCCAACGAACTGGTGACAGGGATAAAGATCTCCCCAGGGGGTGACAGCCATATATTCTGTACCCGAGCCGCAGCCCGTAATGCGCTTATAAATACAGGGGCCGTGCTTCAAGTCAAGCATATAGTGATAGAAGGTAAAGGGGCGTCCCTCTCTCTTTCTCTTGATCATCTCTTTTGCAAGGATCTCATACTGCTCGAAGAGCCTCGGCAGATCCTCCTCGGTCAGCGCGTAAGGATCGCCCGGGGGACAAACGACGGGCTCCATAGAAAGCTCGGTAAAGCCCAGATCTGCCATATGAATAATATCGTTTGTAAAGTCCACGTTGTTGTGGGTGTAGGTTCCGCGGACGTAGTAGCCCTTGCCGCCGCGGCTCTCTACAAGCTTTTTGAAGTTGGGAACAATGGTATCATAGCTTCCCCTGCCTGCGTAGTCAACGCGGAAGTGATCGTTTACTTCCTTTCTTCCGTCAAGAGACAGAACTACGTTGTGGCACTCCTTATTAAGAAACTCCATCATCTCGTCGGTGAGGATCATACCGTTGGTGGTGTAGGTGAAGCGGAAGTTCTTGCCTCTCTCACCCTCAACAGATCTCGCGTACTCAACGAGGCGCTTTACCACATCAAAATTAAGCGAGGGCTCACCGCCGAAAAAGTCAACCTCAAGGTTGCGCCTCGTGCCCGAGTTTTCCATAAGGAAATCAAGAGCGCGCTTACCCACCTCAAAGGACATAAGAGCGCGATCGCCCTGATACTTACCCTGGCTGGCAAAGCAGTAGGAGCAGTTAAGGTTGCAGGTGTGGGCAACGTGAAGGCAGAGCGCCTTTACCACCTTGCTGTTATTCTTAAAGCCTGTCGCAAGTCCCTCATAGACGTCGGTGGAATAGAGCTTTCCCGCCGCCTCAAGAGCGCGGATATCCTCTATGCACTCGAGGATCTCGCCCTCGTTCACATCATCTAAGTGACCGTATTTATTCATTATCTCTCGAACGATCTCGTCGGGCGAGTGTGTCTTATACATAGCGATGATGTCGTAAGCCACCTCGTCAACCGTATGTACCGAGCCCGACGCGGTGTCGAGAACTATGTTGTATCCGTTTAATTTATACTGGTGTACCATTATTTTCTCCTATTTAAGTCTTTCCCCAAGAGAAAGGTGCTGAACGAATGTAATGCGGATGAGGTGCTGTTTTGTGTGTATTCCACCTCATCAGTCGGCTTTGCCGACAGCTTCTCCTCGGAGGAGAAGCCTAAAAGAAAGGCGTCGCAGATTTGCGACGCCCTTTGAAAATCAAATTACTTGTTCTGATTCTCGCACTGCTGATTTGCAACGCCGCAAGAGGTCTTGCAAGCAGACTGGCAGGAGGTCTGGCACTCGCCGCAGCCACCGTTCTCAACGGTCTTTGCAATATCCTTAGTTTCGATAGTGTTGATTCTCTTCATTATTAAAGCCCTCCGCTTTTATTTTTTTAAATAACATTGTTATTATATCACAGCGAAAAAATAATGTCAATAGGTTATAAAGTTTTTTCTTTTTCGTCCATTTCCCGAAGCGCCCGCTTAAACTGCACGGCAAACAGCACCGCAGTAAAGCTGACTGCAAATATATCCGCGATAGGCTCGGCAAGATAAACTCCCATGGTCTTTTCCGCACCCTCAAAGAACAGGGGAACAATGTAAATAAGAGGCAGGAGCAGCACGAACTTTCGCATTATCGCAACGATCATAGAGGAGAGAGCCTTGCCAAGCGCAACGAAGGTCATCTGACAGGCTATCTGTATACCGAAGATGCCAAGCACGCCGCAGTATATGGGCAGAGCCTTGGCGGTGAACTCAATATAAGCCTCATTCTGAGTAAAGATCGTAGCAAAGACCTGGGGGAATATCATTATAAGCGCCCAGAGAGTCATTGAATAAATAAGACTGGATACGAGGAGAATCTTGAACGCTGATTTTACTCTGTCCTTATTTCCCGCGCCGTAGTTGTAGCTTACGATAGGCTGAGAGCCCTGTGCAAGTCCCTGCAGCGGGAGCATAGCAAACTGCATTACGCTGGTAAGCACCGTCATAGCTCCGACCGCTATATCTCCGCCGTAGGTACGCAGTGAGGTATTGAAGCATATTGAAATAATGCTCTCCGAGGACTGCATAATAAAGGGCGCAATGCCGAGGGCGATACAAGGCAACAAAAGCTTCATATCAAGACGGAGAGTGCTTCTCTTCAGACGAAGAATACTGTTTTTGCCCGAGAGGAAGAATACCACCCATACGCAAGAGACGCCCTGGGAGATAACCGTGGCAAGAGCCGCGCCGCTAACACCCATATCAAAGGCAAAAATAAAGATAGGATCAAGGATTATATTAACTACCGCACCGATCATAACGGTAAGCATACTTATCTTAGCAAAGCCCTGCGCCGTAATAAAGGCATTCATTCCAAGGGTGAGCTGAACGAAGATAGTACCTATCGAGTATATCTGCATATA
>JAFWXZ010000044.1 GCA_017522795.1 Clostridia bacterium
ATCGTTTATGAGGAATATGATAAAGCATATTACCATCGGCAGATAGCCGATATTCACTGTGCAGGCAAGAACCCACAAAATGATTAAAACTATATCGTTTGCTCCGTAAAACAGTGCGTAATAGGGGCTTCTTAATACCGTGAGCATCGACGCCATAAAGCTCGTCGTTACCGATACGGTGCTGACGGCAAGGTTTGCGGTATCAAAAAAATCAAGGACGAAATACATTACCACCGTGGAGGCGATCCCGCCGAGGATCAGAAAAAGCCATTTTTTTGCCGTCATTGCGGCCACCTTGACCTCTCTTGCGGAGTAGGGATTTTTCAGCCAGGTCACAAGGGCCCAGACCGCCGAGGGCGCCGTCATTCCAAGGTAGGTTATCATTTCGCCGTAATATCTGAGATGAAGAGACACCAGAGCGTAAAATACCGCAAATATTACGGTTATAAGCTGTCCCATCGGGTCGCCCTTTCCTACGAATATAAGTGCGGTTGCACCTATTAAGGAGGTGGCGATGGACAGAGGGTCGGGGTTCGGGAAAAGGAGGGAGGAGATCAGTATCGAGAGCAGGGATACCGCCCATATCATCTTCTCCGTCCTCGTTAAATTTTGAATCGATTTAATAAAGCTCATTTATTTATTGGGAAGACTCCGTTTTTTATTGCTGCGTGATTTTTTCTCATCGTATAGATTATATCAGATTACTCCTATGTTTTCAATGGATTTTAAATAAAAAAAGACCGTCGGAAAAACCGACGGTCAATTTTCAGTAATTATTTTACTACGGGAACGAAGAAGTATACAAGGAAGAGGATAGTTACTATGATGGCAACTACGGAGAACTCTCTCTTGGGCTTCTCGGTCTTCTTGACCGCACTCTTGATGAGCTCTATAACGTAGGAAACGATAGACATAAGAGTGTAGGAAACGAGACCAACACCGATACCCTTGGTAATGGAGTAGGAAAGAACCATTACAACGATGGTAAGGAATGCCGCGGTTGCGTTGATAGCGTTGGAGAAGTCAACCGACTTAACGTTGTTCTTCATCATAAGAACGCCAACGTAGATAAGCGCGGAAGCTGCTGCCGCCGAGGGAATTGCCGCAAAGAGAGGAAGCGCGAACATTGCAAGGAAGAACATGCAAGCAGTGGTAAATGCGGTAAGACCGGTTCTGCCGCCTGCGGAAACGCCTGCGCCCGACTCAACGAAGGTGGTAACGGTGGAAGTACCGAGAACAGCACCCGTGCAGGTTGCAACAGCGTCGCAAATCATAATCTTGCCGTAGTTGTGAGGCTTGTTGTTCTCATCGGAGAGAATTCTGTTACCGCCGCAGCAGCCAACGATAGTTCCCATCGTATCGAACATATCTATCATACACATAGTGATGATTATCATAATTACGGTGAATATGCTTCCGCCTTCGGGTACAAGGCCTTCGGTAAATACGTCGGTGAAGGATGCGAATACGCTGGTTTCACCTGCGAAGAAGTTAGCGAAGTTCTCCCAGAACTTCCAAGAGATAGCACCGTCACCTGCGAGTATCTTAAGGTTGGTAACACCGAGAGGAATACCTACTACGGTTGCACCGAGAATACCGAAGATGATAGAGCCCTTGACCTTCAGCTTATCCAGGATAGCGATGAGGAACAGACCGACCACGGCAACAACAGCCATCTTGGCTGCAGGCACGGGAGGATTGCCGGCGTTGACGACCTGATCCCCCCAATTGGTGAAATCAACAAAGCCGACCTGCGTATATGCGTTATGTACGATAACGCCTGCATTCTGGAAACCGATATAAGCAATGAACAAGCCGATGCCTACAGAAATCGCGGTGCGGACAGGGATCGGCATACCGTCGAACACCAGCTCACGGAAGGTCTTACCCTTGATCTTGATCAGAGAAAGCGCCAGGAAGATCACACCGGAGATCAGCACCATCAGGAACGCCTGACCGATCGTAAAGCGGACACCGTAGGTGCCGGCTGCCCACATAGCGATCATACCGCCGAGCAGGGAGTTCAGACCCATACCGGAGGCCTGCGCCAGAGGCATTTTTGCGAGGAACGCCATCAGCAGCGTACCGATCACTGCGCCGAGCGCGGTGGCAATAAAGACAGAAGGCCAATAAGCGGCGGAATTCTCGATGCCTACCAAGATCTGCGCAGGGTTGACCGTCAGAATGTAAGCCATTGCAAGGAAGGTAACGATACCTGCAATGATCTCTGTTCTGACAGTTGTTTGCTTCTCAACGGGATCAAAGCCGAGAAGTTTTGCAAACTTGTTCATTGATTTTCTCCTTTTTGTTTTATTTTAATTTGGATGGTTTTCCATCACAATCAAATTATAACACCTATATCTTGTGTTGTCAATCACCTTTTTCGCAAAATAAACACAATTTCGTCACATATCGCCAAAGGAAAAGCCCCTTGCCGTTTGGCAAGGGGCTTTTGAAGCGCTTCAGATTCATCCGCTCATTTTGAGCGAGAGAAATCGTGCGAGCCAACTTCGCTCCGCGAAGCAGATGAAGCATTGCCTTGGTGGCTACCACCACCATTTGCTTCGCAACACGGCAAGCTTCTGTGCGGCTTACCGCTTTTGAGCGAGAGAAATCGTGCGAGACAATGTGCGTCCACCTCGTCTGCGACGAGGAGTGAAATTTGCTTGATGTCTGAACGACATCACTTTGCAAAGCAAAGACGCAAATGTTCACCGAAACGCGCAGGCGCAGGAGTAGTGGCCTACGTCAAGCCGAGCATTGGAGGC
>JAFWXZ010000045.1 GCA_017522795.1 Clostridia bacterium
AATGTTCCTGTATATGCAAAGGGAATTATACTTTTAATTGCGATGGCGGTGCTTACTCCAATTTTAAACCGGTTGATTGAAAGAACACCATTTTTGAGATATTGTGTTCTTGGAATAAAAAGGAGGAAAAAATGAAATTCAAGTTGATAATTGAGAAAGGTTGCGAGGAAGAAATTATTGCCAAAGTACATTCTGCCAACGATTTAACTCGGAAAATCGAAGATCTTGTTCTTTCATACGTGGGAGAAGACGAGATGCAGGTCCAGGGTGACTACGAGCTTCTGACGGTTAAGTTCGCCGATATTGAGTGTATTACGGTAATTGACCGAAAGCTGTACGTTATCGATAGTAAAAACAACAAATACCGCACAGGCGGTTCACTTTCGGAGCTCGAAGAGAGACTGCCGAGCTACTTTATCCGCATTAACAAATCCACTCTCGCAAACGAAAGGCAAATCTCCTGCTTTAAAACGACCTTCAGCGGTGGAGTTGATGCAATTTTCAAATGCGGATATAAGGAATATGTTTCAAGAAGATGCTTTGCGGAAATCAAAAGGAGGTATAAGGTGTGAAAACAAAAGGGAAGATTTTAAAGGATTTCGCCTTGAGAGGTATGATAGCTATGGGCTTTGGCCCCATTGTACTTGCGATAGTTTATTTTATACTCGGTATTACGGGCGTGGCTGAAAACATCGGCGTTTATGAGATGGTGATAGGGATTATGACAATCACGGCTCTCGCTTTCTTGTGCGGTGGAATGACCGTTGTTTATCAGATCGAGTCTCTTGGAATATCGAAGGCGATCACTCTTCACGGAATTATTCTGTATATTGGATACGCGGTGGTTTATCTCATGAACGGGTGGCTAAAAGATGGACTTACTTCGTTTATCGTATTTACGATCGTCTTTGTTCTTGGTTATGCGTTAGTATGGCTTATCATTTATCTGATAACAAGAAACGTAGCAAATAGATTAAATTCCAAGTTAAAAAACAGGGCAGAATGAAAAAAGCCGCAGACATATCGCCTGCGGCTTTTGATATGTAATTATTCCTTCCAAGCAAGGCAGCGGCTGACCGCCTTTTTCCAGGTGGCCATTTTTTCATCGCGCCAAGCGGAGTCCTTGGTAGGCTCAAAGGTTGCTCCGATCCTTCTGTTGTTCTTGATGTCGTCAGTGGACTCGTATACACCTGTTGCAAGACCGCAGAGATACGCTGCACCTAAAGCAGTTGTTTCAATGCACTCGGGACGGTTTACAGATGTGCCGAGAATATCCGACTGGAAGGAGAGGAGCAGATCGTTTGCGCTTGCTCCGCCGTCAACCATAAGTCCCTCTACCTTGATGCCGGTGGATTTCTCCATAAGCTCGATAACGTCTGCCGTCTGGTAAGCCATAGATTCAAGGGTGGCACGGATAAGGTGATATTTATTTGTGGCTCTTGTAATTCCGATAATAATTCCGCGGGCGTACGGATCCCAATAGGGAGCGCCAAGACCTTGAAATGCAGGAACGACGAGAACACCGCCCGAATCGGGCACCTTTTTAGCATAGTATTCGCTGTCCGCTGCCGATTCAATAACACGCATGCCGTCGCGAAGCCACTGTATTGCCGCGCCGCAGACGAATACTGAGCCCTCAAGGGCGTAATTAACCTTACCGTCAATACCCCATGCGATCGTAGTGACGAGGCCCGAATCGGTTATCTGAGGCTTCTCACCGATATTCATAAGAAGGAATGCTCCCGTGCCGTAGGTGTTCTTAAGATCGCCGGGGTTAAAGCAGCACTGACCGAATAGGGCAGCCTGCTGGTCGCCTGCAACACCGCCGATAGCAATCTCGGCACCGAGAATTTTTGCATCAGAGTATCCGAAAATGCCCGATGATGGCTTGACTTCGGGAAGAATGGACTCGGGAATACCGAACAACTCGAGCAGCTCTTTATCCCACTCAAGAGTATGTATATTAAAGAGCATGGTTCTCGACGCGTTTGTATAATCGGTGGCGTGAACCTTACCGCCGCTGAGTTTCCACATAAGCCAGGTGTCGATAGTACCGAAACAAAGCTCGCCACACTCGGCTTTCTCTCTTGCACCCTCTACGTTGTCGAGTATCCACGCAACCTTCGAGGCAGAGAAGTATGGGTCGAGAAGCAGACCTGTCTTGTTTCTTATGAGCTCGGTGAGTCCGCGATCCTTTAATTCCTTGCAGTAGTCTGCGGTACGTCTGCACTGCCAGACGATAGCGTTATATACGGGAACTCCTGTTTTTCTGTCCCATACCACAACAGTCTCTCTCTGATTCGTAATGCCGATGCCGTAGATCTCATCCCATTCACCGCCGATCTTGGTAAGCGCCTCGGTGCAGGCGGCAATCTGAGTAGACCAGATAGCCATGGGATCGTGCTCAACCCAGCCCTCCTTGGGGAAGATCTGAGGAAATTCACGCTGAACGACGCTGATGATATTGCCCGCCTTGTCGAATATGATCGAGCGCGAGCTTGTAGTGCCTTGATCTAATGCCATTATGTACTTTTTCATGGTATTCTCCGATCTGCATTTATTGACAATTTTATTATACAATAGTTTTTTATATTTTTCAATAGGGAATTATTCTAAAAAATAAAAAGAAGACCAATTTCGGTCTTCTTTTTATCAAACGTCTCTTATTTGATCTCAACGGTAACACGCTTACCGCAGGTGTTAGCCGCCGCCTTCATAATCTGACGAATAGCCTTGGCAATTCTGCCGTGGCGTCCGATAACCATGCCTGTATCGTCCTCTGCAACGGTAAGCACGAGCTCAATGTCGTCACCGTTTACAGTCTCCTCAACAACAACTGCATCGGGAGTGTCAACTATCGCGCGAGCGATGTCGGTAAGTATCTTCTTGAAATCCATTTGGTCTACCCGTTTTCTGATTACTTGATGATCTCAGCCTTCTTGAGAAGAGATCTTACAGTATCGGTGGGCTGTGCGCCGTTGTTAAGCCACTTGGTAGCCTTCTCAGCGTCGATCTTAACGTTTGCGGGGTTGGTCATAGGATCATAGTAACCGATCTCATCGATAGGAGCGCCGTCACGACGGGACTTCTGATCTGCAACTACGATTCTGTAGAAGGGGTTCTTCTTCTTACCCATTCTTGTAAGTCTGATTTTTACTGCCATTTTGTTTTTCCTCCAAAATTTTGAATAATTTATTTTTTTGTTTTTTGAAAACTAATTAATTATGATTTAGAAGCCCATTCGGCGACCGAGCATCTTACGCGCGCCCTTGCCTGAGAGCTGCTTCATCATCTTCTTCATCTGGTCAAACTGCTTGAGAAGTCTGTTGACGTCCTCAACACCAAGACCGCATCCCTTGGCAATTCTCTTGCGCCTCTGTCCGTTGATAATATCGGGCTTCATACGCTCCTCGGGAGTCATCGACAGAATGATAGCCTCAATTCTATCCATCTGCTTTTCATCAACCTGCGCGTTCTTCAGTGCGCCTGCGTTTACGCCGGGCATCATTCCGAGAATCTGATCAAGGTTGCCCATCTTCTTCAGCTGGCGCATCTGATCAAGGAAGTCCTCAAGAGTAAAGGTCTGCTCGCGCATCTTTTTCTCAAGCTCCTTGGCATTCTTCTCGTCGTACGCCGCCTCTGCCTTTTCAATAAGCGAGAGTATGTCGCCCATACCGAGAATTCTCGACGCCATTCTGTCGGGGTGGAACAGCTCTATTGCATCCATCTTCTCGCCCATACCGATAAACTTGATGGGCTTGCCGGTGATGTACTTGACCGATAGGGCAGCACCGCCTCGGGTGTCACCGTCCATCTTGGTAAGCACAACGCCCGTGATGTCAAGCAGGTCGTTAAAGGATTTCGCTACGTTTACTGCATCCTGACCGGTCATAGCGTCAACGGTCAGAAGGATCTCGGAGGGATTTACGCTTGATTTGATTTTTACAAGCTCCTCCATAAGAGCCTCGTCAATATGAAGACGGCCCGCGGTATCTATGATAACCATATCGTGACCGTTCTTTTTAGCGTGCTCAACGCCCGCTTTTGCAATTTCCACAGGGGAGATCTTCGCACCCATTGAGAAAACGGGTACCTTGACCGATTCACCTACGATCTTCAGCTGATCGATAGCGGCAGGTCTGTATACGTCGCAGGCAACGAGCAGGGGATTCTTGCTCTTCTGCTTATACATATTGGCGATCTTTCCTGCGTGGGTGGTTTTACCTGCGCCCTGAAGACCAACCATCATAATGACCGTAGGTGGCTTGGGACTGATATTGATCTTAGGCGTTTCGCCGCCCATAAGCCTTATCAGCTCCTCGTTTACTATCTTAACGATCTGCTGTGCGGGAAGTAGACTTTCAAGCACGTCTGCGCCAACCGCACGCTCGGTAACCGATTGGATAAATGCCTTTACGACCTTAAAGTTAACGTCAGCCTCAAGCAGCGCAAGCTTGACCTCACGCATACCCTCCTTGACGTCAGCTTCGGTAAGCTTTCCCTTGTTCCTAAACTTTTTGAAAGCGTTAGCAAGCTTATCAGTTAGACTTTGGAACATCTTGATTTCCTTTCGTAATTACTTGTGTGATGCGACGGATCTCCGCCGCCTCGTCCGTGAGGC
>JAFWXZ010000003.1 GCA_017522795.1 Clostridia bacterium
GGATTCGAACCTTCGACCTACCGGTTCGTAGCCGGGCACTCTATCCACTGAGCTAAGGGCGCATTTGGAGCGAGTGATGGGAATCGAACCCACGCGACCAGCTTGGAAGGCTGGAATTCTACCATTGAACTACACTCGCATTTGTTTTCAGCCTTTATATATTACCACAGAAACCTTAATTTGTCAATACCTTTTTTAAACTTTTTTATAAAAAATAAAATAATTGGGAGAGAATATTAAGAGTTGACAAAATACTCTCTCCCATTACAAAATATTCGATTATTTTACTACAATATTAATAATCTTTCCCGGAACAACGATCTCCTTAACGATAGTCTTGCCCTCGATCGCAGCGGCTATCTTATCGTCTGCCTTAACGATAGCGAGGATCTCGTCCTTGCCTGCCGCCTTCGCGATAGCGAGAACATTTCGCACCTTGCCGTTGATCTGAATAGGCATCTCAATCACGTCGTCAACGCACTTTGCCTCGTCATATACGGGCCAGCTCTCGTATGCAATAGACTCGGTGTGACCGAGAATCTGCCAGATTTCCTCGCCAACGTGGGGAGTGATACAGGAGAGCATCTTGATGAAGCCCTCGGCATATTCTCTGGGACAGCTTCCGTTCTTATAAACCTCGTTTACGAATACCATCATCTGCGCGATAGCGGTATTGAAGCCGAGAGTCTCAAAGTCGCCTGTCACCTTCTTTACGGTCTGGTGATAGAGCTTGGTAAGTCTGCCGTCGTCTGTTTCTGTGATGTTTGCGGGCTCGGTAAAGAAGTTCCAAACGCGGTTGATGAACTTTCTCGCACCTGCAACGGCGGTGGAGCTCCAGGGTTTGGAAACCTCAAGGGGACCCATAAACATCTCGTAAAGGCGAAGAGTATCTGCACCATAGTCGCGAACAATGTCGCTAGGATTAACTACGAACTCTGGGAATCTCTTACCCATCTTGATGCCATTCTCGCCAAGGATCATACCCTGGTGAACAAGCTTCTTAAAAGGCTCCTTAACGGGAGAAACACCGATATCGTGGAGGAAGTGAGTCCAGATTCTCGAATACATAAGGTGTCCTACCGCGTGCTCGGGACCGCCGACGTAAAGGTCAACGGGAAGCCAATGCTCGAGGAGCTTAGGATCGCAAAGAGCCTTATCGTTGTTCGGATCAATATATCGCATAAAGTACCAGGACGAGCCTGCCGAGCCGGGCATCGTAGAGGTCTCGCGGATACCCTTTAAGCCGTTATTATCGTACTGCTTCCACTCGGTCGCGTTCTCAAGGGGTGCCTTGCCGTTTCTGCCCTTGTAGTCCTCAAGCTCGGGGAGAATAAGAGGAAGCTCCTCATCGGGAAGGAACACAGTCTGACCGTCCTCGGTATAAACACAAGGAACGGGCTCGCCCCAATATCTCTGACGTGCGAAGATCCACTCGCGGAAGTGATAGTTCACCTTTCTTCTTGCTACGCCCTCCGCCTCAAGCTTTGCGGTAATAGCCTCCTTTGCCTCCTCAACGGTCATACCGCTGAATTCCTCGGAATTGATAAGCTTACAGCCCTTACCAAGATAATCCTGCTTCTCAAAGGCGCACTCGGACACGTCGCGTCCCTCGATTACCTGAATCATAGGAATATTATGAGCGATAGCGTACTCAAAGTCACGCTGATCGTGGCTGGGAACAGCCATAACCGCGCCCGTACCGTAATTAGCAAGCACGAAGTCACCGATAAACACGGGAACCTCCTTGCCGTTTACGGGGTTGATGGCATAAATGCCCTTGAGAGGACAGCCGGTCTTGGTCTTGTTAAGCTCGGTTCTGTCCATATCGCTCTTTTTAAGAGTTTCGGCAATGTATGCGTTTACCTCCTCCCTGTTCTCTACTCTGTCAAGCAGCGCCTGGGTAGTCTTTCCGTCGGGAGCAAGCACCATAAAGGTAATGCCGTATATAGTCTCGATACAGGTAGTATAAATGGAGAACTCTCCACCGCCCACAAGCTTGAAGTCAACCTCAACACCGGTCGACTTGCCGATCCAGTTGCGCTGGATCTCCTTGGTAGACTCGGGCCAATCGATGTCATTGAGTCCCTCAAGAAGCTTCTCCGCAAAGGCGGGCTGATCGATAACCCACTGCATCATCATTCGCTTCTCAACGGGATAGCCACCGCGCTCGGACTTGCCGTCGATAACCTCGTCGTTGGAGAGAACGGTACCAAGCGCCTCGCACCAGTTTACAGGCATCTCAATGCGCTTTGCATAGCCTGCCTCATAGAGCTTCTTGAAGATCCACTGAGTCCACTTATAGAAGGAGGGATCGGAGGTGGCGATCATCTTCGACCAGTCATAGTCAAAGCCAAGCTCGCGAAGCTGTGCCGAGAAGGTCTTTATATTCTCCTTGGTGAAGCCGTTGGGATGATTACCGGTGCTTACCGCATACTGCTCGGCGGGGAGGCCGAAGGAATCGTAGCCCATAGGATGAAGAACGTTATAGCCCTGCATACGCTTCATACGCGACATAATGTCGGTTGCGGTATATCCCTCGGGATGTCCCGCGTGAAGTCCTACGCCCGAAGGGTACGGGAACATATCAAGTACATAGTACTTGGGCTTTGAAAAATCCCATACGTCTGTCTTAAAGGTTCCGTTATCTTCCCAATACTTTTGCCACTTAGCTTCAATACCGGAATGTTCGTAATTCATAGTCTTATCCTCAATTCTTGTTTAAATCAAATTTCGCATCAACCTCGGCTACAAGCTCCGAAATGTCAACCTGACTTCCCTCGGGGAAATGTCTGTCGAGATTGTAAAAATCGCGAGACTCGCGGTCAAAAACGTTGACGATAACATCACCGAAGTCAACGAGAATCCAGTTATTTCCTCGTCTGCCCTCAACGCGCAAAGGCGCTCTGCCCTTTTCGGACAGCTTAACGTCAACCTCGTCGGCAAGCGCCGCAACGTTGGAGGAGGAGCGACCTGTCACGTTGACATAATAGTCGGTGACACTGCTCTTTTCTCTCACGTCAAAAAGCGCAACCTTAATGCCCTTTTTCTCGAGCAAAACCTTTACAGCCTCACGGGCAAGAACGCCCGAATCGCTATATACTAAATCCTTGGTGTTTTCCATATTATCCTTTCTGATCCTCGCCATAATGGCGTCGCGGGTAAGTTCGGTCCTCTCGTGATAGCTCTTACCGCGAGAAATAAATTCCTGAATATTGTTGTCAAGAGATTTCGCCACCGCTCTATGAAGAACGTTCGTCGCCTCATCAACTCCCTTCGATAAAGCAAGCTCCGAAAGGAAGCTCTCGCGAAGTGTGACGCATCTCTCGTATTTTCTGCCCTCCTCGATATAGTCTGCGAGGAGTATTATTTCGTCAAAGACCGACATATCGGGCGAGCCGACGGTGTGATTATACACAGCCGATAAAATATCGGGCTCTGCATACTCGGGAAAATCCTCGGTCACCACCGCAGCAGCCGTCAGCGAATGCCATAGAGCACTCTCGTTCTTTTCTGCCTCGGTCATGGTGATATTATGCCTTTTCGTCACTAAAAAGTGTTCTGCCTCGGAATATTCCTTGGAAATATCGTGTAGCAATGCTGCAGCTGACAGCTCGTCAAGTCTTTCGGGCAGGCATTTTTCACCTATCAAAAGCGCCATTTTCTCCACACCGAGAGTATGGACAAATCTCTTTTGCGAAAGCCTTTTTTCCACCTCTGCACGAAGTCGGTCGATCTGTTCCTTACTGTATTTCATTACTTAGGAAGCTCAATGCGCTTCTTCTTCTCGGACTCCTTATAAAGCACGAATCTTGAGCCAACGCAGGAAACAACGTCGCATTCGATCACCTCTGCGATAATGTTTGCCGCCTCCTTTGCGGTATAGCCGCTGTTCTCAAGAACGCGCGCCTTAATAAGCTCGCGAGCCTCAAGGGCATTGAATATCTGATTGCAAATCTCCTCGGTTATACCGCCCTTTCCTATCTGGAAAATGGTATCGAGGCTTTGTGACTGAGCGCGAAGAAACGCTCTCTGCTTACTTGTTAACATATTTTTTCCTTAAAATTTAATTTTCTTCAAACAGTGCGCCTGCAAATTCCTTGGCGTCAAAGGGCTTCATATCGTCGATCTGCTCGCCAACACCGATAAACTTTACGGGAATGCCAAGCTCCTTCTTGATAGAGATAACGATACCGCCCTTCGCGGTTCCATCAAGCTTTGTAAGCACAAGGCCTGTGATCTTTGATGCGCCCTTGAACTCCTTAGCCTGATAAACGGCGTTCTGTCCCGTGGTAGCATCAAGAACAAGCAAAGTCTCCTTTGCTGCATCGGGAAGCTCGCGGCCGATTACTCTGTCGATCTTCGCAAGCTCGTCCATAAGATTTTTCTTATTGTGAAGTCTGCCCGCTGTATCAACGATAAGCACGTCAGCCCCGCGGCTCTTTACCGCGCTGATGGCATCGAAAACGACCGACGCAGGATCGGCTCCGGCCGCCTGCTTTATAATGTCAACGCCTGCGCGCTCGCACCAGACGTTAAGCTGCTCGGCAGCAGCGGCTCTGAAGGTGTCTGCAGCTGCAACAACAACCTTTTTACCCTGCCTTTTGAGTTCTGCCGAGATTTTTCCTATGGAAGTTGTCTTTCCAACTCCGTTTACACCGATAACGAGAATAACCGAGGGCTTGGTGGAAAGATTAAGCGGCTCGTGCTCGCCGATCATGCGACGAAGAATATCGAACAGCTCGCGCTTTACCTCAGCGGGCTCTTTAATTCTCTTGTCCTTGACGGTATCGCGAAGCTCGTCAAGGATCTCCTCGGTGGTATTAACGCCGATATCGGCGGATATAAGCAGCTCCTCAAGCTCATCGAAAAGATCCTCGTCAACACGAACGAAGCTCTTAAAGAGCGCGTCAACCTTGTCTACGATAGCAGTTTTTGTTTTAAACAGTCCCTGCTTTAATTTGTCAAAGAACCCCATCCAAAAGCTCCTTTTCTCTTCCCTCAATTTCACCCACGTTAAGCTCTATTGCCTGAGAAATACCTCTCTGAGGCATGGTGATACCGTAAAGACGGTCACCGATCTCCATAGTTCCGCGACGGTGGGTGATAAGGATGAACTGTGTTCCGTCGTCGAACTTTTTAATATACTCACCGAATCTGTATACGTTGACTTCGTCGAGTGCTGCCTCAATCTCGTCAAGGATACAGAAGGGTGTGGGATTTACTTTAAGTATAGCGAACAGCAGCGCGATCGCAACGAAGGACTGCTCACCGCCCGAAAGAAGCGAAAGATTCTTGATGATCTTACCGGGAGGCGCCGCCTTGATCTCAATGCCAGAGGTAAGAACGTCCTCGGGATCGGTGAGCGAAAGCTCTGCATTACCGCCGCCGAAAAGTTCCTTAAAGGTGATGCCGAAATTCTTGTTGATAGCCTCGAAGGCATCAATAAAGCTGGTGCGCATCTCGCCCTCAAGTCTGCTGATAATATCAAGCAGCTCGGCAGAGGAGCTTGTCAGATCGTTAAACTGACTGCTGAGCGCGTCGTATCTGGTCTTGACCTCCGCATATTCTTCGATAGCGCCCGGATTATATCCGCCAAGCGCACGAAGTCTGTTTCTGCAGGAAACCTGCACTGCAGCAACCTCATCGCGATTCTCGGCGGTGACAGCGGGATAACCAAAGCCCACCGCATCCTCGTATGTGATCTCATAGTCGTCCCAGAGCTGAGAGCCAAGCTTATCCTGTCTTTCAATAAGAATATTAAGTCTGTTCTCGTTTCTGAGGAATGCCTCGTAATTTACCTGGCGGGAGGAATTATGCTCCTTTAAGCGAACGCGGATATTATTGATCTCGCGCTCGAACTCGTCGTTGCCGCTTTCTACCTCAATACGCTTCTGCCTTAAATTTTCCAGCTCATTTTCAAGCTTTTTACATTCTGCAGCATTCTCGGTTCTGATATTACCGATACCCTCACGCTGTGCGTGAAGCTCGTCGATACGTCTGTTCTGATTATCCTTCTCGGTCATAAGCTCGGCAATTCTCGCATCGAGAGAAGCGATCATCTCCTCCGCGCTGCGAATGCCACCCATGATCTCAGCCGCCTTGATGCTAAGCTCGTTCGCATGCTGATTACACTCGTCCCGCTTCTCGTCAAGAACGCCCATCTCAGCGCTCCTTCTTGCTCTGTAGTCCTTGAGGGCTGCAATTCTCTCAAGATTTGCCTCATACTCGGCTTCGAGAGAGATAAGCTCCTCGCCCTCCTTGGACTGCTGACCGATAATGCTGTCGTAGTCGCTCTTCAGCTTTTCTATAATGTCGTTATTTGCGTTATATTTTGCGTTTGCGTTATCAAGAGCTGCAAACTGTGAGCGGGAGAGTGTAAGGAGAAGCTCCTTTTCCTGCTCTGCATCTCTCTGAGAATCGCGGGCATCGGTGATCTTAGCTTCGATCTCGGAGAGTGACTTTTCTGCCGCGGCGATCTTCGTACCAAGTGTCTTTGCCTCCTCACGAAGCTCGGAAATGGTGTTGAGCCTTGAGAGAATACCGCTATCGCGCTTTGCGCTACCGCCCGTAAAGGCGCCGCCCGCGTTGATAACCTGACCGTCAAGGGTGACGATCTTCACTCTGTAGCGAAGCTGTTTTGCCGCCATTGCCGCATTGTCGATATTGTCAAATACAAGGGTGCGAAGCAGCAGCCACTCGATAACCGAACGGTACTCCGCCTCCGACTTTACAAGCTTGTCAGCGCGACTTACGTATCCCTCAAATCTCGATGCCTCGCGGATCTCGTCGGTCTCGCCCGCAGGCTTGATAGCGCTGATGGGATAGAAGGTTGCACGTCCCGCATTAGCAGATTTCAGCGCGCCGATAGCCGCCTTTGCAGTTTCCTCGCTCTCAACAACTATGTTCTGCAAACTTGCGCCAAGGGCGGTTTCAATAGCCGTGATATACTGCTTGTCAATATTGATAAGAGAGGACAGCGGGCCGTGGATCTTGCCTCTGCCGCTGATTCTGCCGCCAAGATATTCCTTCATAACGAACTTAACGCTCTCGGCATAGCCTTCGAAGTGATCGTTCATACGCTGAAGCATCTCTGCGCGCTGGCTGACTGTATCGCGGCGAAGCTTCGCATCGTTAAGCGAGAGCATCATCTCGTCGCGCTTGTCAGAAAGTCCATTAATCCTTTCGGTTGCCTCGGTGATGAGTGCGTCCTTCTCGGCGATGCTTGCCTTGAAGCCCGAAGCAGCTTTTTCACAGCGGTCAGCCTCCGCGCGAAGGACAGAAGCCTCTGCCTCGTATTTCTTTATCTCCTCCTCGATACCGAGCGACTTCGTACCGCCGCTCTCACGGGAGTTTTTAAGCACGTTGATACGCACGTTAAGGTTGGATGCATTTCCCTCCTCAACGGTAAGCTCGTCAAGAGCCTCCTCAAGCTGACGGCGAGCCTCGTTTATCTCGCAAAGCAGGCTCTGCTCCTCGGCAAGAAGCTCAAGGCGGGCGTCCATAACAGACTTATGCTCTGCCTCTATCTTCGCCTTCTTATCAAGATACTCCTGTCTGTTTACCTCAAGGAGAGTTCTGCCCGTCTCGATCTCGGAGATTCTGTGACGGCAGTTCTCGATAAGCTCTGCCGAGTGGCTGAAGTTGGTCTCCGCAACCTGAAGGGCGTTATCAAGCTGATGAAGCTTATCCGTAGTCTCGCGGATCCTGTCGAGAAGCTGCTCGGACGCAGCCTTGCTCTGCTGGGCCTTTTCATAAAGATTCTCGTTCTGAAGCTCAAGGTCCGCGATAACCTGATCGATTATCTCAAGCTCCTTTCTCGAGAGCCTTAAAACCTTGTCAGCCTCCTCGATATCCTCGCGTATTTTCTTTGTATCAAATAGCCAGAGAGAAACGTCTGCTCTCTTTTTCTCCTCGTAGAGCGCAAGTCCCTTACGCGCCTTTTCAGCCTCCTTTTCAAGAGGACCGACGCGGGCTTCAAGCTCGAGAAGAATATCTCTTACTCTGTCAAGGTTGTCCTGAGTCTGCTTCAGCTTTCTCTCGGACTCCTCTTTTCTGTGACGGTACTTGGAGATTCCCGCCGCCTCCTCAAAGATATTACGTCTCTCGTCGCTCTTCTTTGAGATGATCTCAGCGATCTTACCCTGACCGATTATAGAATAACCCTCACGGCCGACACCGGTGTTCATAAACAACTCGTATATGTCGCGCAGACGTCTGGGCTGTCGATTGATAAGATACTCACTCTCGCCCGTACGGTAATAACGTCTGGTGACGACAACCTCGTCGAACTCCGAGTCAAGTCTGTGGTTAGGATCGGAGTTATCAAAGGTGACCGAAACCTCGGCAAAGCCCATAGGTCTTCTGTCATCGGTACCGCCGAAGATAACGTCCTCCATTCTCGTACCGCGGATATTACGGCTGGAAAGCTCGCCGAGAACCCAACGCATAGCGTCGGAAATATTCGATTTTCCGCTTCCGTTAGGGCCGACGATTACGGTCGCGCCGCGCTCGAAGGAAAGAACGGTTCTGTTTGGGAATGATTTAAAGCCGTGAAGCTCCAAAGATTTTAAATACATTTCATTTCTCCATTATTTCAAGTGAAATTTGGTATTCCGGAATACCGTCCGCCTCGGCAAAGCGTAGATTTTTATACCTCTCACCAAGTCGAAGCTTGTTTCTCTTATTCTGTCCCACCGCCTTTGAAAGTGCGCCGCGGGAAACAGAAACAAGTATATTTTCATCTCCCGATAAACTCATTCGGGAAAGTCTTTCACAAATCAGATTATAGTAAACCTCGCCGATCACAAGCTCGCCGAGAGCCGCGTGATTGGGGCCTGCAAGGTAGGTGTCCTCGCTTACGAGATTATCGCTTGCCTGAAGACCGATGCGGATAACCTCAACGCCCGCGTCGATAAACAGTCGAAGCACCCTCGCCGAACGCTGGACAGCATCATCAAGTGACAGCGGCTGATACTCACCAAGCGTAGTCATATGGCAAAGCTCTGTATCGCGAAAAACAACGGTGGGATATATCCTCGCACCCCTCGCGCCCGCGCGTATAATAAAACGCGCAGTTTCAAGCTCCGACTGAATATCCGATTCGGGAAGTCCGATCATCATCTGCCCCACAAGAGCAAGCCCTGATTTGACTATCAAGTCGCACGCTTTGCGTTCTGCCTCGAAATTATGTCCTCTTTTTGAAATTTCAAGCACTCTGTCCGAGCTGCTCTGCAATCCAAGCTCAACAGTTTTTACTCCGTATCGCTTTAAAATTTCTATAATTTCCTCGTCAATATAGTCGGGACGGGTGGAGCATCTCACAGAGCTAACCTCCCCCTTTTCTATGTAAGAGTGAGCGATCTCAAGGAGCGAGATCATAAGCGGTCTATCAATGCCCGTAAATGAGCCGCCGAAAAAGGCGATCTCCACCTCCGCGCCCTCCTCTGCCGTAGCAAGCGCCTCATCGATTATGGGAATAACCTGCTCAGCACGAAACTCGCGAACGCCCGAAATGCTTCGCTGATTACAGAACACGCACTGATTAGGACATCCGAGATGCGGAATAAAAATTGGGATATTTATATGCCTCATGACAGGACACCAAAGAGCTTCAGCGCCATTTTAGCCGCCTGCATCTCTGCAAGCTTCTTGGTCTTGGCATAGCCTCTGCCAACCTCGTTATTGTTAACGTAGGCAGCGACGGTAAAGCGCTTGTCATGCTCGGGTCCGTCCTCATAGATAACCCGATATTCAAGCACTGCAGAACCGTCCTGCTCTGCAAGCTGCTGCAGTCTTGTTTTATAATCGGTGCGTCCGTTTGACGCGTTTTTTATCTCCTCGGCAAAGAGGTCAAGCACGACCGCGCGGTATCCGTCCTCCCCTTTAGCCGTCGAGTCAAGATAGACCGCGGCTATCAGCGCCTCAAGGGCGTCTGCCAGAAGCTTCGGACGGTGGCGGCAATCGCCAATTTCCTCGCCGTTTCCGAGGTTCAGATAGCTACCAAGGTCAATGCGCCTCGCGATATTTGCCAGTGTCTTTTCGCAGACGAGCTGCTGGCGCATCTTGGTAAGCGAGCCCTCGCGATGCTTGGAATAGCTTGCATAAAGATGCTCGGAGATAACTATCTGCAGCACCGCATCACCGAGAAACTCAAGCCTCTCATTCGACTCGGCTCTCATTCCCCGTGAGCGAAGCTCGTTTGTATATGAGGAGTGCGTCAGGGCCGCGTCAAGATATGAAAGGTCAGAAAAGCTATAGGATATTCTTTCCTGAAGCTCAATTGCGTCTTTTCCGAGAGCCATCACGCCACTCCTTTCTTACGTTAGTTTTCTTTAAATGGATTGTAGTTTTTTATCATTTCAAGCGAGCGGAGAGCATAGGCCTCGTTTCTCGCCTTTTTGCCACCCTTCACCTTTTTATCAAAGGGGGCGATGATGCCGAAGTTTGCATTCATCGGCTGGAAGGATGAGGAAACACCACCCTCGCTTACGTAGTGGGCAAGTGCGCCGATCTCGCTCTCTCTCGGGAAAACTACAGCCTCCCTGCCGAGAGCCATCATAGCTGCGTTTACACCTGCAACAAAGCCCGATGAAGCCGACTCCACGTAGCCCTCAACGCCTGTCATCTGACCTGCGAAGAAGAGTCTGCCCTCATCTTTAACCGAGTAGGTGGGCGAGAGGAATCCGGGAGAATTAAGATAGGTATTTCTATGCATAACGCCGTATCTGAAGAACTCTGCGTTCTCAAGGCCGGGGATCAATCCAAATACCCTCCTCTGCTCACCAAAGGTGAGATGAGTCTGGAAGCCGACGATATTGTACATAGTTCCCTCTTTGTTCTCGCGTCTGAGCTGAACGGTAGCAAAGGCATCCTCGCCTGTTCTGGGATCGGGCAGACCTACGGGCTTCATAGGCCCGAATCTCAGCGTATCATAGCCGCGACTTGCCATTACCTCCACGGGCATACAGCCCTCAAAGACGGTAAGATCCTCCTGAAGCTCCCTGTCAAAGGCCTTGAGAGGCGCGGCCTTCGCGTTTATCAACTCGTTATAAAATACGTCATACTGCTCCTTCGTCATCGGACAGTTAAGATAATCCTCGGGATTACCCTTACCCCATCTGGAAGCAAAGAAAGCGACCGACGTGTCAATGGTAGAAAAATCCACGATAGGCGCAGCCGCGTCAAAAAAATGAAGCTCGCCGCCGCCCGTATATGCACTGATGCACTCAGCAAGTGCCTCCGATGTGAGAGGTCCGCTGGCAATGACCGCAATTCCCTCCGGGATCTCGGTCACCTCACCCTCGATTACAGTGATACGTGGGTGATTTCTTATTTTTTTAGTTATATAGTCGCTGAACTCCTCACGGTTTACCGCAAGAGCCGAGCCCGCAGGCACCTCGGTGGCATACGCCGCCTCCATAACCAGAGATCCGAGTGCCGAAAGCTCTGCCTTCAGCAGACCGACCGCATTGCTTGTATCGTTAGAGCGAAGTGAGTTTGAGCAGACAAGCTCGGCAAAGCCGTCGGTGTGATGTGCGGGAGAGTGCTTGTGTGGCTTCATCTCGTAAAGCTCCACGTCCACACCAAGCCTTGCTGCAGCATAAGCCGCCTCACAGCCTGCAAGGCCCGCGCCGATAACCTTAATTTTCGGTGTATTACTCATTATTCGATCACCGTCATTTCCTCGTCGCGCTTGTAAGAGCAGCTCTTGTTCTTACAGATAACCGACTTACGGCTCTTACGATAGTAAAGCATACCACCGCAATCGGGACAGCTCTCGGTAAGAGGCATATCCCAGGTGGAGAAATCGCACTTAGGATAGCTCTCGCAGCTGTAGAAGAGCATCTTACCCTTTCCATGACGGGCAAGGATCTTGGAATTACATTTAGGGCAGCTTACGCCTGTGTCGGTCACCTTCTGCTTTGTAAAGGTGCAGGTGGGATAATTCTCGCAGGCATAAAAACTGCCAAAGCGACCGTTTCGAACCACCATCTCACCGCCGCAGACCTCGCACTTGAAGCCCGCAAGGGTGGGCGCACTATTCTCTGCCTCAACCACCTTGCCGTTTTTGTCAATAGCCTTAGTGCATTTGCACTCGGGATATTTGGGACATGCAAGGAATTTGCCGTATCTGCCGTTCTTGTATATCATTCTTGACCCGCACTTATCGCAGAGCACATCACTCTCCTCTGCGGGAATATTAAGCTCCACCTTGTTATCACCCGCAGATACAGCCGAAAGCTCCTCGGCAAATCTGCCGTAGAACTCCGAGATAACGCCCAGAGTGGTATTTTCTCTGTTCTCTATAGAGTCAAGCTTATCCTCCATAGAGGCGGTAAACTCATAGTCTATGATCTCGGGGAAATGCTGGCGCATAAACTTGGTGGTTATCTCGCCGAGAGGAGTTGCTACAAGCGACTTTCCGTCTCTCTTTACATACTCTCTCGAAACGATGATAGAGATGATAGGCGCGTAGGTTGAGGGACGGCCAATGCCGTTTTCCTCAAGAAATTTGATAAGAGACGCCTCGGTGTATCTTGCAGGGGGCTCGGTAAAGTGCTGCTGCTTTTTAACAGAGCTTACCGAAAGCTCCTCTTTTTTCTTTATATTGGGCAGGCTCGCAAGATTAATTTCCTCAGTCTCGGGATCCTGAGTATCGTCAACGTAATCGTAAATAGTGAGATAGCCCTTGGACTTGATAACGTAGCCGCCCGTCCTAAAGATATATCCGGAGTTCTCGATCTCAACCGAAACGGTGTCAAGAACAGCCGCCGCCATTTGACTCGCGATAAAACGCTCCCAGATAAGCTTATAAAGTCTGTACTGCTCGCTCGAGAGCATCTTTCTAATAGACTTTGGCGTGATGTAAACGTTGGAGGGGCGTATAGCCTCGTGAGCGTCCTGAGCCGATGCGCCAACCTTATAATTTCTCGCGCTGGCAGGCAGGAACTCCTCGCCGTATTTCTCCTTTATAAACGCCGCACAGGACTCCTGCGCAACGGTGGAAACTCTGATAGAGTCGGTACGCATATAGGTGATAAGACCTTGGACGCCGCCGTACTGCGCGCCAAGATTAAGACCGTCGTACAGCTCCTGTGCCACCTTCATAATCCTCTGGGACTGGTATCCAAGCTGCTTCGATGCCTCCTGTTGAAGCGTAGAGGTTGTGAAGGGGGGCGCGGGCTGCTTATATTTTACAGCGTGCTTTACATCGGTGACGCGGAATACGCCAGAATTTATTTTTTCGGCGACAGCAGTTGCCTCCGCCTCGTTGGAAAGTCTGATCTTTCCCTTCTTATCTCCGAAGAGCTTTGCATTAACAGCCTCGCCATCAGCTGTCAGAAGAGCTGCCTCTATAGTCCAATACTCCTGGGGAACGAAGGCGCGGATCTCCTCCTCACGCTCGGTGACGATACGCGCGGCAACAGACTGTACTCTACCGCCCGAAAGACCACTCTTAACGTTCTTCCAAAGCACCTCGGAGAGCTTGAAGCCAACGAGTCTGTCAAGAATTCTTCTCGCCTGCTGGGAATTTACAAGATCCTCGTTAATTTTTCTCGGATTCTTGATAGCCTCCTTGACAGCGCTCTGTGTGATCTCGTTAAAGGTTACACGACAGGCCTTGTCCTTGGGGATGCCAAGTTCGTTTGCTATATGCCAGGAAATAGCCTCACCCTCGCGGTCAGGGTCGGTCGCGAGGAATATCTTACTCGCGGTCTTCGCTTCCTTTTTCAGCTCCTTGATAACATCACCCTTGCCACGAATATTTATATAATGGGGCTCGAAGTTGTTATCAACGTCAATGCCAAGAGTGCTCTTGGGCAGATCGCGAATATGTCCCTTTGACGCTATTACCTTGTAGTTTGAACCAAGATAGCCTTTTATTGTATTAGCCTTTGCAGGCGACTCAACTATTACTAAATTAGCCATTTATATTTAAGCAGTTTTATAAACCGCAACCTTTCTTATTTAAATTTACGTGAAACTGTTTCGCCCGGAAGCATTACGACAAAGCCTCCGACCTCAAGCATAAGCAGGTATTTCATAACCTGGCGAAGATTCATATTTTCGTCCACAAGCGACTCAAGCGGACAGCTTCCCGTAGTGGGGATCTTCCTGTATACCGCAAGTGCGCCCTTATCAAAGTTTTGCGGAGGAGTGACGGGCTCGACAATGCTTTCCGTCAATCTATCCTCTGTAAAGCGAGGCTCGCGGACCGTGGTTTTCCTCGTCCTCGGTGCAACGAATATATCGTCACCCGGACATACGGCAACCACACCGTATTCGGTAAGCGTTGCCATCATATCTACCCTTATGCCGTCTTTAAGCTTAAACTGATTAATAACCGTGGGAAAAGCGTCGGAATAATCCTTTAAAATATCCTCGGCAGAGGTACACATCCTCGCTCCGTTCTTGAGTAGCAGATTACTGAGCTGACTGTTGGTCGAACCAACGTTGCCGGGCAACGCGTATACCGCGCGTCCCTGCTCCTTTGCGCATCTTGCCGTGATCAGCGCGCCCGATCTCTCAGGGCCCTCAATAACGAGAGTTGCTCTTGACAGACCGCTGATAATTCTGTTCCTCTTCGGAAAATTCAGCTTACTTGGAGGTGTTCCCGGCGCGAACTCGGTAATCACGCATCCAAGCTTTACGATCTCTCTTGCAAGACGGAGATGCTGCTCGGGATAGCAGATGTCAATTCCGCTGCCTATAACGGCAACGGTCGCGCCGCCTGCCGCAAGCGCACCTGCGGTAGCTACGCCGTCAATCCCCATCGCCATACCAGAAACAACGGTAGCACCCGCGGATGCCAGATCGTAGGCTATGCGAAATGCGTTCTTTCTGCCATAGTCCGACAGCTTTCTCGTGCCAACAGTGGCAACGGTAAAGCATTTGTCAAAATCAGGCAGCCGCCCTCTGTAATACAGAAGCACCGGCGGATTATCTATCTCACGCAGAAGCTGTGGATATTTCTCGTCATAATACGGAAGCAGACCGACACCCATCTTTTTGCAGAAGCCATATATCTCCTCCGCGCGATCAAGGCTCTTGTTTTCAAGAGATGATCTATCGGAATTTCTGTAGCCGATAATAGACGAGATCTTCTTTCCCTCGGCAAGATAAATATCCTTTGCATCATCAAATTCCTTTATCAGCTTGCCAAAGGTAGAGCCGGAGGGACTGCAGGAAAGGGACAGCCATATCCAATATACAATTCTATCCATAAGTCAACCTCCGAATGAAAATTTTTATACGTTATTCTGCTCCCACATAAACCCCGCGGCGGCAACCGACGCATAAAGCGACTCTGCTCCCTCGGAAATGGGAATATACACGCTTGACGTGCAGAGAGATGAGATCTCCCTCGGAATACCGTGTCCCTCGTTGCCGATAATAAAAATATCGTCACCCGAAAGACCGATCTCCTTGACGCTCACAGCGTCATCGGTAAGCTCGGCGGCATAAACCGCCCTTCCGTTTGCCTTCGCCGCCTCAACGAAGGATGCAAAGTCAGAAACTATGCTGACCTTAACGCCGAACATAGTACCCATAGCCGCCCTGACGGTCTTGGGATTGTAAATATCCGCCGAATCAGCAGATAAAATTATATGCTTTACTCCAAAGGCAACCGCGCTTCTGATAACCGCGCCAAGATTACCGGGATCGCGTAAAGAGTATAGCGAAAGGGCTCTTTCACCCCTCGGAATGAAAAAGTCTTCCTTATATATTATATCCATATTCTTGAAAAAGTCAAGATGTTTTATCACGCTAATTATTCCCTGGGGCGCTTTTTCTGTAGAAATTTTAGAAAATGCCCCCTCGGACAGGGTAATCACCTGACAGTCAGAATACTCGGGCAGATCAACAAATGGTGAGAGAAGCTGCATAATCCGCTTCTCCTTGCCCTCCATTACGAAAATATGGGTGACGGGAAGACCGCGGCGAAGCGCCTCCAGCGAAAGCTTCTCGCCCTCTGCGATAAACGCCCCCGACTCACTCCGCCCCTTTTTATCGGCAAGCGATGCCGCCCATTTCACCGTATCATTGTTTCTGCTTGAAATTATATCCCTGAAAATCTTCATTTTTGTCTTTCCTCGTACCGATAAAAAAAGATCCCGGTTTGCCATTAAACAACGGAAAACCGGGTAAATCTATATTAGAGAGCAGCCTTTGCCTTCTCGCAAATTGCAGCGAAAGCTTCCTTATCGGAAACTGCGATCTCAGCAAGCATCTTTCTGTTAAGATCGATACCTGCAAGCTTAAGACCGTGCATAAGGGTGGAATAGTTCATTCCGCAAACCTTTGCCTGTGCAGAAATTCTTGCGATCCAAAGAGCACGGAAGTTTCTCTTCTTCTCCTTACGACCAACGAAAGCCTTGTTGCCGGACTTCATTACGGCCTGCTTAGCCATCTTGAAGTGCTTAGACTTAGAACCCCAATAGCCCTTAGCAGCCTTGAGTATGCTATTTCTTCTCTTGCGCGTCATCATAGCGCCCTTAACTCTTGCCATTTTACATTATCCTCCTGATTTTCTTCTCTGCCTTATTACTTGTTAATAAGGTTTCTGTAAGTAGGTGCAAAGCTTTCGCTAAGGATAGCGCTCTTGCGAAGACCTCTCTTACGCTTTGCGGTCTTAAGACCGAGCTTATGACGGTGGTTGTTGTGGGACATCTTAATCTTGCCGCTACCTGTAAGAGAGAATCTCTTAGCAGAAGCCTTATGTGTTTTAATCTTGCCCATTTTGTATCTCCTTTTCTGTCGGGGTTAATAACCCAATTTTTAAAAACTTATTTTTTGTCCTGCTTTACGGGGCTGATAATGATAGACATATATCTTCCGTCAAGAACAGGCTTCTTCTCGGCAACACCTGCATCACGGCAGGCCTCCTCGAACTTAAGAATTACCTCGCGGCCAAGCTCGGTATGTGACATCTCTCTACCCTTGAAGCGAACAACCGCCTTAACCTTATTACCCTCGGCGAGAAACTTCTTCGCGTGGTTAACTCTGGTCTCAAAGTCGTGCTGCTCGATACGGCAGGAAAGCTGAATTTCCTTAACCTTAACTACAACCTGCTTTTTCTTAGCTTCCTTTTCTCTCTTATCACGCTCAAAGCAGAACTTGCCGTAGTCGATAGCGCGGCATACGGGGGGTGTTGCATTGGGAACGATAAGCACGAGGTCAACGTTGTTGTTATAAGCGAAAGCGCGCGCATCGTCGATCTTCATTATTCCGACCTGCTCGTTGCTCGGGCCGATAACTCTTACCTCGGGAACGTTAATCTCCTCGTTGATAGGCAGATCCTTAGAATTGTTGGGTTTAATAGCTTTGTACCTCCAAGAATAAATAAAAAAATGCATACAGAGAATCTCCGTACGCACACTACTCCTCTTTGATAGAGGAAAAGGTATTAACCAGGCGCACCCTCTGTGGCATGGTGAGAACGGAAATTCTACTTTATTTTCAAAGTTTATTTCAACTTCTGTAGTATTATAACACCCTTTTCCTCTTTTGTCAATAGGTTTTTAAATTTTTTTTGAATTTTTGAAATTTCTCCTATTTTTACAAAGATAGAAAAGAAAAATTGTTGATTTTTGCACCTTTACAAATCGGGAAAAATATAGTATAATAATTAAGCTGCAAAATATATTGCAAAGAAGCATCAAGCTTATGATGCCCCACTGAGCTTTATATTCTGATGGTTATTGGTACATATTGCGGCACTTAGAACCTACGCGTGGGGGCGCATAGGTTCTTTTTTTATTTTTTTGAAATTTCATATTGACAATCTCGCTTCTTTATGATATCATTATGATATCAGTAAATTGAAAGGAATTGTAAAAAATGAAAGAAATTCTCTTAACCAAGAAGAAGAACGGTATGCTCGTCCTCGTTCTCACCATCCTCGGCATATTAGCCTGTATTGCTCTTTTGATCTTCGGCGCGATTTTAAGCACCGACGAAGCACCCTCCCCTATTCTTATAATTGCTCTGGTGGCTATTTCCATTTGCTGGATACCTCTCATCGGCCTTAAGGTGCTTAAGCCTCAGGAGGCACTGGTACTCACCCTCTTCGGTAAGTACATTGGAACTATCAAGGGAGACGGATTCTTTTGGGTAAATCCCTTCTGTACATCCTTTAACCCTGCCGCAAAAACCAAGCTTAATCAGAGCGGCGACGTAAGCACCACCCCTATCTTTGCTGTCACCGAAAACGGTACGTCCGGCAACGTTAATGTTTCTATCGAAAACAATAAAATATCGCTTAAAATAATGACTCTCAACAACAGCCGTCAGAAGATCAACGATTGTCTTGGAAATCCCATTGAGATCGGAATTGCGGTAATATGGCGTGTGGTTGACACGGCAAAGGCAGTGTTCAACGTTGATAACTACAAGGAGTTTCTCTCTCTGCAATGCGACAGTGCGCTCAGAAACGTAGTGAGAATCTACCCTTATGACGTAGCTCCCGGCGTTGATACCACAGGTGACGGAATTGCAGACGAAGGCAGTCTTCGCGGTTCCAGCGAGGTCGTTGCGGCAAGGATCCGCGATGAGATACAATCACGTGTAAACGAGGCTGGAATAGAGATCATAGAGGCGAGAATCACATACCTTGCATACGCTCCCGAGATCGCAGCAGTAATGCTTCAGCGTCAGCAGGCATCTGCAATTATCGATGCGAGACGAATGATCGTTGACGGTGCTGTCGGTATGGTTGAAATGGCTCTCGAGAGACTCGCTGAAAACGATACGGTTCATCTCGACGAAGAGAGAAAGGCGGCTATGGTTTCCAACCTGCTCGTTGTGCTCTGCGGAAATAAAGACGCACAGCCTGTTGTAAACTCCGGCTCTCTCTATTAATATGAAGGAAACGAACGATAAGGCAAAAAAGCAGATACCCCTCAGAGTTTCACCAAAGCTCTACGAAGCACTAGCAAAATGGGCAGAAGACGACTTTCGCTCCATAAACGGACAGATAGAATTCCTGCTTACCGAGTGCGTCAAGAAGCGCGGGATCAAGCTTTCGGATGAAGAAAAATAACCTATTTAAATGCCCGTGCTTTTACGGGCATTTTTTATTTAACTTTTTTTCTAAAACCTATTGACAAAGCACTCACCTTGTGTTATACTTGTAAAGCGATTTGCTTTACAGCACATTTTGGAGTGAGCGTTTATGTTTGAAAAGAATATGAGAATTGCATATTTGCTCGACTTTTACGAGGATCTGCTTGATCCGCATATCCGATGTGTGATGAGAGCATACTATGATGACGATCTTTCTCTCGCCGAGGTTGCAGAGGGCGAGGGTATCTCCCGTCAGGGCGTACGCCACCTTATTAAAAAGGGGGAGGATGCGCTTGAGTTTTATGAGAGCAAGCTTGGGCTTGCAAGAAGGCACGAGGAGCTTGAGACTGCCTGCACTTCCCTTTCGGAGATTGCAGACGGGCTGGATGATAAGAACCTCGCGGATGAGGCGGCAGAGATACGCTCTATCGTCGAAGTAATAACGAAAGGAAATCAAGATGTTCCAAAGTCTAACTGATAAGCTTGCAAACGCTTTCAAAAAGTTTCGGAACAAGGGAAAACTCACCGAGGCGGACGTCAAGGAGGGTATGCGCGAGGTAAAGCTCGCACTGCTCGAGGCTGACGTTAACTTTAAGGTAGTTAAGGAATTCACCAGATCTGTGACGGAGCGCGCCGTTGGCGCAGAGGTGCTTGAAAGCCTTCTTCCCGCGCAGCAGATAGTTAAGATAGTAAACGAGGAGCTTATCAAGCTGATGGGCGGCGAGACGCCGAAGATCAACATCAGCCCCAAGCCTCCCACGGTAGTTATGATGGTGGGACTTCAGGGTGCGGGTAAAAC
>JAFWXZ010000046.1 GCA_017522795.1 Clostridia bacterium
GCGATTGCCCTTTATTCGGATATGGAGGAGGTCGGCGACTTCAAATGCTCCAATCCACTTATAAATAAATTGGTGGAAAACGCAAGGTGGAGTCAAAAGGGCAACTTTCTTGACGTCCCCGTTGATTGCCCCACACGTGAGAGAAATGCCTGGACCGGTGACGCACAGATATACGTAAATACTGCGGCTTATTTTATGGACGTGGAGAGCTTCTTTGAAAAATGGCTTGCAGATCAGAGAATAGAACAATATTCAAGCGGTAAGGTTGGAATCACTTTCCCCTCCACCTCGTCGGTACATAACCCAGCAGAGTTTGAAAAGATAAAAAAGACAAATCCCCAGGTGGCTCTTGCAGGCCCAGATGGAAACGGTCATATAGGCGAGGATAGTGTGGGATGGGGAGACAGCGCAGTCTGGATTCCGTATCAGCTCTACCTTATGTACGGAAACAAAAGGATTTTAGAGGATCACTATGAATGTGCCCGTCGCTGGGTAGATTTCTCCCTTTCCTGTATGAAGGAGAAAAATCCCTTGCATTCGGATAAGTCTTGGTATAAAGAGGGCGAGGGCGATCTGATTTACGATACCCGATTCCATTACGGAGAATGGAACGAGCCTCTCCCGCCTGCACCCGAGGTTATAGAGCTGTTTATGAAGGGCGGAACAGCGGCAGATTACGTGACTCATATGGCGAAATACGGAAAGCCCGAGGTCGCTACCGCCTACACCAAAAGAAGCTGCGATAATCTTTCTCATATTGCAAAAATTCTTGGTAAAGGTGAGGATGCCGAGAAATATGCAAGGATTGCAAAAAAGCTGAAATATGCTTACAGTAGATACCTGATATCAGATGAGGGCGTTATACAAAAGGGACATCAGGCGGCATATATTCGTGCACTTGCCCTGGATATGGTAGAGGATGACAAAAAGGCACTTGTAATCAGCGAACTGAGAAAAGAAATCGTTAATGCAAGCTATCACCTGAACACAGGCTTTTTATCTACTGTCTATCTTCTTCCCACCCTTTGCGATAACGGTCTTAAGGAGGAGGCTTTCAAAATTTTAGAGCAAACCAAAACACCCTCTTGGCTTAGCCCGATTCTAATGGGAGCTACCACAATGCCCGAGAATTGGGACGGATTTGACAGATTCAGAGATAGCTTTAATCACTATTCTTTGGGCGCCGTATGTCAATTTTTATTTGAATATATCGGTGGAATTCGCCCTGGATTTGACAAGCCCGGATTTGAGGAATTTGACCTAATTCCTGTTTTTGGCGGCTCACTCACCTATGCAAAGGCGGAGTATAAAACAAAATTCGGACTGATAAAATCCTCCTGGGAGATAAAAGACGAGGTATTTATATACTCTTGCTCTGTTCCCGACGGAACAAAGGCACATTTGACTTTGCCGAGTGGAAAAAACATACTTCTTCTCGGCGGAGATTATTTATTTGAAGAGAGGTTAACAGATGATGGAAAATAATATGGAAAAATACGAAATAGAGCATATAAGACGAGTGCGTGAGCTTTCTTCGGAGTGCACCCTTTTCTTGAAGAGAAACGGAGATTTCCCACTTGATAAGCCCTGCAAGGTGGCTTTATATGGCAACGCCGCAAGAAAGACCATAAAAGGTGGCACCGGCTCGGGTGATGTCAATGTTCGTCACTACGTGGGAATTGAAGAGGGGCTTGAGAATGCAGGCTTTACCGTCACGTCAAAAAAGTGGCTTGACAGCTATGAGCATCTCTTCGCAGAGTGTGAAAAAAAGCACAGGGAGGATATCAAGCAAAAGATCCTGACAGAAGGCATCAGTGCAATTATGCTCGGTGTCGGTGCTATTATGGCGGAGCCCGAATATGATTTTCCACTCGATGCAGAAGGCGACGTAGCCATATACGTTCTCGGTCGAAACAGTGGTGAGGGCTCTGACCGTTCCGTTGAAAGTGGTAATTTTGAGCTCAGCGAAACCGAGATAAGAGATATATTAAGGTTACAAAATACTTATAAGAAGTTTTTACTTGTATTGAATACGGGTGGGGTCGTTGACATCTCTCCCATTCTCGACCGTGTGGACAACCTCCTCCTATTATCTCAGTTGGGCATCGCCATAGGAGATGCTCTTGCAGACGTTTTACTCGGCAAGTCATATCCCTCGGGCAAGCTTACTACCACTTGGGCAAAATGGGATGACTACTGTCACGAGGGGGATTTCGGCGATCCCGATGATACAAGATATAAGGAAGGAATATACGTAGGATATCGCTACTTTGAAACCTTCCGAAAGAACCCGCTTTTCCCATTTGGTTACGGCCTTTCTTACACCGACTTCAGTATTGATTTCATTGATGCTAACACAAACGGTAACAACGTTAACGTAAAAGCTAACGTAAAGAATGTCGGCAGCTTCAGAGGAAAAGAGGTAGCACAGCTTTACGTTACTATCCCCGAAGGACACCTCGACCAACCAAGCAAGGTGCTTTGCGCCTTTTGTAAGACGAAAGAGCTTCTGCCGGGAGAGAGTGAAACCGTAACGCTTTCCTTTGATATCCGCAGTATCGCATCATTTGATGAAGAAAGTACATCTTCAATCCTTGAGCGCGGTGAATACATACTTCACCTCGGCTCATCCGTGTCCGACACCTTTGTTTGTGCAGTTTTATCACTTGATGAAGATACGGTGGTTCAGGAGCTCCATTCTGTTGGTGGGGAGGCGGATTTTACCGATCTCAGACCAAGTGAAAGAAAGAAATACTGTATCCCCGAGGGAGTAAAGCATTTGGAGGTAAGATCCTCTGATATTATCAAGATAGCACCCGAGACGCCTTATATCAGCGATAAGGCAGAAAAAATAGCAGAATCCCTCAGTATAGAAGAAGCCGTTTATCTTTGCAC
>JAFWXZ010000047.1 GCA_017522795.1 Clostridia bacterium
AATTACGGCTATAAGGAGGGATACTTTGACTCTATCGTAGCCGAAATTGAGGCAGTAGATAAAACTGCATTTGCGGATCTCGTTGCCAACGTGCGTAAAGCGGAAGCACTTGCAAACAAGGCACTCGGTGAGCTTGAAGATGAAAACTACACTTCCGAATACAAATACGTTGAAAAGTTTGGCAAAGAGGATTTTGTATTCACTCTGAATAACGGAGAAGAGCTTGTGGCCGAAATGCAGAAGATCTATATGGAATTCTCGAATTGGCTGGGAAGCTGGGAAATGTAATATTTGATTAGGAGAAACAACAATATGAAAATTGCAGTTACTTACGAAAACGAACAAATCTTTCAGCACTTCGGACATACTGAGCAGTTCAAGGTCTATGAAATTGAGGATAATACAATCATATCCTCTGAAGTAATTGATACCAACGGACAGGGGCACGGTGCCTTAGCCAGTCTGTTAAAAACAATCGGAGCAGACGTTCTTATCTGCGGTGGCATCGGAGGCGGTGCGCAGATGGCACTTGCCGATGCGGGTATCAAGCTCTATGGAGGTGTCAGCGGAGCTTGCGACGCAGCAGTAAAGGCGTTTCTTGCGCACAATCTCGGCTATAACCCTAACGTCAAGTGCGACCACCACGACCATGAGCACAGTGATGGGGGTCATAATTGTGGAGATCACGGCTGCGGCACGCACAACTGCGGCGGACATAGCTGTCACTAATTATAGTATAATACAGAGGACTGGCGAAAAACTATCTGCCAGCCCTCAAAATTTGCATTGAAAACATCTCCGAAACCAAAAGAACTCGGAACACTCAACGGTGTTCCGAGTTCTTTTGGTTATTTTTTAATTAAAAAGGCATTTATTTAACGGTTGTTGTGCTTCTTAGCATTACATCGTGGTAGCCGCCCTCAACGATACTTGTGGAGCTTACCACGGTGAGCTTTGCCTTTTCCTGAAGCTCGGGGATGGTGATTGCGCCACAATTGCACATAGTGGACTTAACCTTGTAAAGTGAGCGCTCTACGTTGTCATGCAGGGGTCCTGCGTAGGTTACGTAGGAATCAACGCCTTCTTCAAAATTGAGATTAGCCTTTCCGCCAAGGTCATATCTCTGCCAATTTCTTGCGCGATTAGAGCCCTCGCCCCAATATTCCTTTACATACTGACCGTTTATCATCGTCTTTGGAGTAGGCGATTCGTCGAATCGTGCAAAATATCTGCCAAGCATAAGGAAATCTGCTCCCATAGCTAAAGCAAGGGTCATATGATAATCGTGTACGATACCGCCGTCCGAACAGATTGGCACGTAAATTCCCGTTTCTCTATAATATTCATCGCGCGCGGCAGCAACCTCAATAACTGCGCTTGCCTGTCCTCGACCTATACCCTTCGTTTCACGAGTGATACAAATAGAT
This sequence comes from Clostridia bacterium, assembly GCA_017522795.1. GTDB lineage: Bacteria > Bacillota > Clostridia > Oscillospirales > CAG-272 > UBA1740. The sequence continues at coordinate 1,428 of JAFWXZ010000047.1, forward strand.
CCGCCGCCGATACCAATCTTAACGAAATCTGCGCCTGCCTCTGCAAGAAATCTGAAGCCGTCGCGGTCAACCACGTTACCTGCTCCAATCTTCACGGTATCACCATATTTTTCTCTTACAAAATCAAGAACCTTTTTCTGCCAAACCGTATATCCCTCAGAGGAATCGATACAAAGCACATCTGCTCCCGCCTCAACGAGGGCAGGAATTCGCTTTTCATAGTCGCGGGTATTAATGCCTGCACCGACCACATAGCTTTTGTTATTATCAAGAAGCTCATCCGGATTTTCCTTATGCTGAGAGTAGTCCTTGCGGAATACAAAATATTTAAGGTATCCTTCGCTGTCAATAATAGGCAGCGAATTAAGCTTATGCTCCCAGATTATATCGTTTGCCATCTTGAGAGTAGTTCCCTCGGGTGCTGTCACGAGCTTATCAAACGGGGTCATAAATTCGGATACGAGCTCATTGCCGGTCATGCGGCTGATTCGGTAGTCGCGGCTCGTCACAATGCCGATCAGCTTTCCCGTTGCGCTTCCGTCATCAGTAACAGCCATAGTGCTGTGCCCCTTATCCCTAAGAAGAGCAAGAACGTCGTTTAAGGTGTGATCCGGTTTAAGGTTTGAATCACTAACAACGAAGCCGGCCTTATAGCTCTTAACTCTTGCTACCATAGCCGCCTCGTCCTCAATAGTCTGATTTCCGTAAATAAAGGAAATACCACCCTCCTTTGCCAAAGCAATCGCCATAGTATCGTTGGATACCGACTGCATAATCGCCGACGTGAGAGGAATGTTCATTGTTATAGGACATATTTCCTCACCCTTTCGATACTTAACGAGTGGGGTTTTAAGCGAAACGTTTTGTGGTACGCATCTCTCATCGGTATAACCGGGAATTAGTAAATATTCACTAAACGTACGGGATGGTTCTGTAAAGTATGTTGCCATATTTTTCTCCTATCTTTTTTATTTCAGTGGATATTTATTCCCACTCAATAGTTCCAACGGGCTTGGGCGTAAGATCGTAGAGCACCCTATTGATACCCTCCACCTCTGCGGTAATTCTGGCAGTGATTTTATGAAGCAGAGAGTACGGTATTTCTTCTACGGTAGCGGTCATAGCATCAGTGGTATTAACAGCCCTAATAATAGCAGCCCAGCCATCATAACGTTTACCTTCTCTGACGCCAACGCTTTTTATATCTGGAACTGCGATAAAATATTGCCACACCTTGCCTCCGAGGCCCGCATTATCAAACTCCTCGCGGAGAATGGCGTCTGCCTCACGGAGAGCGTAAAGCCTGTCCTTGGTAATAGCGCCAAGGCATCTTACACCAAGTCCCGGGCCCGGGAACGGCTGGCGATAAACCATCTCGCGAGGAAGACCAAGAGCGTCGCCGACGACTCTTACCTCATCCTTGTATAAAAGCTTAAGAGGTTCAACAAGCTCCATTTGCATATCCTCGGGAAGCCCGCCAACGTTGTGATGTGCCTTTACACCCTTCGACTCAATTATATCGGGATAAATGGTTCCCTGAGCAAGGAAGGAAACGTTGGAAAGCTTTGCCGCCTCCTCGTCAAACACCCTTATAAACTCCGCGCCAATAATCTTCCTTTTTTGCTCGGGATCAAAAACTCCCTCAAGCAAAGAAAGAAAGCGTTCCTCGGCGTCAACATATATAAGGTTTGCATCCAGCTGCCTGCCAAACACGTTTATTACCTGTTCACTCTCGCCCTTACGCATAAGTCCGTGATTTACGTGAACGCATATAAGCTGTTTTCCGATCGCTTTAATAAGCAGAGCAGCAACGACAGAGCTATCAACGCCGCCGGACAGCGCAAGAAGAACATTTTTATCTCCTACCTGATTGCGAACAGTCTCTATCTGGTATGCGATAAATTCATCAGCCTGCTCTCTCGTTGTTATTCGAATCATTTCTTCAGGTCTTTTATTCAAATCCATTTTTCACCTCAAAAATCTTCAAAAATGTAAAGATAAGTTAGAATAAACCGGAAATTTTTCCATTTTCATCCACATCTATTTTCTCTGCGGCAGGAACTTTTGGAAGACCCGGCATCGTCATAATATCGCCTGTAAGAGCCACAATAAAGCCCGCTCCCGCGCTGACCTTAAGATTTCTTACGGTGACGGTAAAGCCTTCCGGCGCACCAAGCTTAGTTGGATCATCTGAGAAGCTATACTGTGTTTTCGCCATACAAACGGGCATATTTCCGTAGCCGAGCGCGGTAAGTCTTTCTACCTCCTTCTTTGCAGCGGAAGTAAATACTGCGCCGTCACCACCGTATACTCTTTTTACTATTGCGTTTATTTTTTCTTCGATAGAGCAGTCGTTCTCATAGCTAAAGCTGAAGTCGTTATCACCCTCACAGAGTCTGACGACCTCCTCTGCAAGCTCTATGCCTCCCCTTCCGCCGTCTGCCCATACGGTTGAAAGTCGAACGTTTACACCAAGCTCGCGGCACTTGTCAATAACCAGATCGATCTCGGCATCCGTATCCGTGGGGAAACGGTTAACAGCAACAACGCAGGGCAGCTTATATACGTTTTTGATATTGGAAACATGACGGAGAAGATTGGGAATGCCCTTTTCAAGAGCTGAAAGATTCTCGTTGCCAAGCTCTGTCTTATTTGCGCCTCCGTGAAGCTTCAGTGCTCGCACGGTAGCAACCATAACCACCGCATCAGGCTTAAGTCCAGCCATACGACACTTGATATCCAAGAACTTCTCTGCTCCGAGATCTGCGCCAAAGCCTGCCTCGGTGACTGCATAGTCGGCAAGCTTCATCGCCATTTCGGTAGCGATAACCGAGTTGCAGCCGTGTGCAATGTTTGCAAAGGGACCGCCGTGAACAAAGGCGGGAGTTCCCTCTAAGGTCTGTACAAGATTAGGCTTAAGAGCATCCTTTAGAAGCGCGGTCATAGCGCCAACTGCCTTTAACTGTCCCGCTGTCACCGGCTTATCGTCATAGGTATATCCAACGACTATTCTGGAAAGGCGCTCCTTCAGGTCGGTAATAGAGCTTGCAAGACAGAACACCGCCATAATCTCTGATGCTACGGTGATGTCAAAGCCGTCCTCTCTCGGAGTTCCGTTCACTCTGCCGCCCAGGCCGTCAACGACAAAGCGAAGCTGGCGGTCGTTCATATCAACGCATCTCTTCCATGTGATCTTCTTGACGTCGATACCCAGGCTGTTGCCCTGCTGGATATGGTTATCGAGCATTGCGGCAAGAAGATTATTTGCCGCACCGATAGCGTGGAAATCACCTGTGAAATGGAGATTAATGTCCTCCATAGGCACGACCTGAGCATATCCGCCGCCTGCAGCGCCGCCCTTTACACCGAAAACAGGACCAAGAGAGGGCTCGCGAAGAGCTACGGCAACGCGCTTTCCTATTCTCGAAAGACCGTCTGCAAGTCCGATCGTAGTGGTAGTCTTTCCCTCTCCTGCAGCAGTGGGATTTATAGCTGTGACAAGAATAAGCTTGCCGTTTTCCCGAGAGGAATTGTTCAAAAGATTATAATCGATCTTAGCCTTATATTTTCCGTACTGCTCAATATAATCGTCGGAAATATCAAGTTTTTTCGCTATTTCATTTATGTGCTTCATCTCGCAGCACTGCGCGATCTCGATATCTGATAAATACGCCATTCATTTACTCCTTTAGCCTTGATTATTTAAAGTATTTTACAGCCGATTCGAAGAGTCTCATATCGTACTCTCCAATCACGTTTTTGTAAAGATTCTTTCCTATTCTTTCGCTGTGTCCCATTTTACCGAACACACGGCCATCGGGAGAAAGAATTCCCTCAACCGCGTGAGCAGAACCGTTAGGATTGAAACTAATATCATAGGTAGGCTTACCCTCAAGATCAACGTACTGTGTCATTATCTGACCGTTGTCTCTGAGACGTCCGATAAGCTCGTCGCTCGCCACAAATTTTCCTTCGCCGTGAGAAATAGGAACATTAAACGTTTCTCCAACGCTTACGCCCTTAAGCCAAGGAGATTTTACTGAAGCCACTCTTACTCTTACAATGCTCGACTGATGTCTTGAAATATCGTTGTAGGTAAGAGTTGGACAGGAGGCATCTGTATCTATAATTTTTCCATAAGGCACAAGACCGAGCTTAATAAGAGCCTGGAAGCCGTTGCAAATTCCGCCCATAAGACCGTCGCGCTTATCAAGCAGCGCCGAGATCTCCTCCTTAACAGCATCGTTACGCATAAACGCCGTTATGAACTTACCCGAGCCGTCGGGCTCGTCACCGCCCGAGAAGCCTCCCGGAATGAAAACGATATGACTTTCTTTTATTTTTTTAGCAAATTGCTCTACGCTTCTTGCGGTATCGTCTGCGGTAAGATTTCTTACAACGAAGATCTCGCTTTCAGCACCTGCTTCATTAAACACCCTTGCAGTATCGTACTCGCAGTTGGTTCCGGGAAAGACGGGAATCAATACCCTTGGACGTGCGATCTTGACTGTAGGTGAGGCGGTTGAGCCTGAGTTATATGAGAAGGGTTGGATCTCATCCTTTTTCGTCGTCACCTTAGTCGGAAATACGCCTTCAAGAGTTGAATCATTTAAGCTTATCAGCTCGTCAATGGTAGCCCTCTCATTATCAAGAACGATCTCCGGTTCGGTTGTAGTCATGCCTATTTTGAGAGCGTAAGGAGCGTCTGTTTCACTATCCAGCTCTGCAACGATGAAATCGTACGTCATAGTATTATACCAATTAGCGCCAACCGCACCACAGGACTTGAAGCCGATACGGTTACCGAAGGACATCTTCATCACCGCCTCACCAAGACCGTTTTCTACAGCCCAGGTGGCCTTTACTCTACCCTCTTTGCAAAGCTCGTGGAAGGATTCCCACGCCGCCTTCGTCGACTCCGCACTCTTATCCGACGGAGCAAATAGATATACCGGATGATCTGCCTCCTTGAATTCGGGGGAAATGACATCCTGCGCTTTGATAGGGGCTATTGCGAAGGATATGAGGGTGGGGGGAACGTCCTTGTCAAGAAAAGATCCCGACATAGAGTCCTTGCCGCCAATAGCCGCGGCACCAAGCTCAAGCTGAGCATCCATAGCACCGAGAAGCGCTGCAAAGGGCTTACCCCAACGCAACGGCTCGTTTCTCAGCTTTTCAAAGAACTCTTGAAGAGTTAAATAAGCATCCCTATAATCGGCACCCGCGGCAACTATCTTTGCTACCGAGCTATAAACCGAGGCGCGCGCGCCCGTGTATGGATCAACCGACATAACGTCAGGATCAAATCCCCAAGCCATAACGCTCGCCTGATCGGTAGATTCACCCGGAAGAACGGGAAGAAGGGCTGCCATAGCCTGCGCGGGAGTTTTTTGCGTTTTTCCGCCAAAAGGCATAAGCACCGAGCCGGATCCTATCGAGCCGTCAAATCGTTCAACGAGACCCTGTCTGCTCGCCGTTTTAAGATCCGACGCCATTTCACGAAGGTCGCTGTAAAGCGCTTTTGAAAATACCGCGAGATCCTTTTCGCTCACCTCAAGCTCGGTATGCTTGTCCGCGCCGTTGGTATTAAGGAACTCTCTTGAGAGGCTCGCAATAATCTGTCCCCTCCAGGACATAACCATTCTCGCCTCCTCGGTGACCACAGCAACGCGGTATGCCTCAAGGTTTTCCTTTTCTGCATATTCAATAAACTTTTCTGCATCCCTTGCCTCAACAACAACCGCCATTCTCTCCTGAGATTCGGAGATAGCAAGCTCGGTTCCGTCAAGACCGTCGTACTTCTTACGAACTGCATCAAGATCTATTTTAAGTCCGTCAGCAAGCTCGCCAATAGCAACAGATACGCCTCCCGCACCAAAGTCGTTGCACCGTTTGATAAGACGGGTGACCTTGGGATCACGGAACAGACGCTGTATTTTTCTTTCCTCCGGGGCATTTCCCTTCTGTACCTCGGATGCCATAGTGGTAAGCGATTTCATATTATGGCTCTTGGACGAGCCGGTAGCGCCACCGATTCCATCTCTGCCTGTTCTACCGCCAAGAAGAATTACAACGTCGCCTGCCTCAGGACGCTCACGGCGTACGTTATAAGCGGGAGCAGCAGCAACAACCGCACCGCATTCAAGGCGCTTTGCAACATAGCCGTCGTGATAAACCTCGGCTACGTGTCCGGTCGCAAGGCCTATCTGATTTCCGTAAGATGAATATCCCGCCGCCGCGGTCTGACAGATCTTTCTTTGAGGGAGCTTGCCGGTAAGCGTTTCGGATATAGGCTTACGGGGATCGGCAGCGCCCGTCACTCTCATCGCCTGGTGAACGTAAGCTCTTCCCGACAGCGGATCTCTGATGCAGCCTCCTATGCAGGTAGCCGCGCCGCCAAAGGGCTCTATTTCGGTAGGATGATTGTGAGTTTCGTTTTTAAACATTAGCAGCCAATCCTGCTCCTTGCCGTTAACGGTTGCATTAACGTGAATTGAACAAGCGTTTATCTCCTCGCTCTCATCAAGCTCGGGAAGCAAGCCGCGCTTTTTCAGCACCTTTGTGGCAATGGTGGCAATATCCATCAGTGTTTTGGGTCGCGCACTTGCCTTTTCATCACCGTAAACCTCAACGCGTGAGGCAAGATAACGGTCATAAGCCTCGGCAACCGCCTTGTCGCTTATCTTTACGTTATCAATATGCGTCGAGAAGGTGGTGTGTCTGCAGTGGTCGGACCAATAGGTATCAACCACTCTTATTTCTGTTATAGTAGGATCTCTCTGCTCTTCGTTTTTAAAGTACCTCTGTAAAAATCTGAGGTCATCAAGATCCATAGCAAGACCAAGCTTATCGAGAAGCTCGGATAGTCCGTTATCATCAAGACTGGTAAATCCTTCAACAGTTTCTACCGTTTCGGGAATCGTATATTCAATATTAAGCGTATCCGGCTTTTGCAAGGATGCTTCCTTACTCTCTACCGGATTTATAACGAATTTCTTTATTGCCGAAACAGTGTCCGCACTTACATCTCCGTATACGGCATAGATCTTTGCGGTACGAACGGTAGGTCTGTCACACTGAGCAATGAGCTGAATACACTGCGCAGCCGAATCTGCCCTCTGATCAAACTGACCGGGCAAATACTCTACGGCAAATACTCTCGCTCCGTCAAGGACTATCTCCTCGGACGCGTTATCCATCTGCGGCTCTGAAAAAACCGTATTAACAGCGTACTCAAAAAGCGACCTATCTATTCCCTCGACATCGTATCGATTAATAACTCTTATTGATTCGACCTCGGTCAGCTGAAGCAGCTCACGCAATTCTTTGGTGAGGGACTGAGCCTCGTGATCAAAGCCGTTTTTCTTTTCTACATATATTCTGTAAACCATAGCTTACTCCCCTTTTTTGAGGCGGGCAAGAGCCCTTTTTCCTATATCGTGACGGTAATATGCGTTATCAAAGCTTATTTCCTCTACAAAAGAATAGCTTTGCTTTATTGCATCCTCTAAGTTATCTGCCGTTGCAACCACGCCAAGTACTCTTCCACCTGCGGTAAGGAGATCCTCTCCGCACCTTTGCGCACCGGCAACGTAAACGTTATCCTTCAAATGCTTGGGAATGGTTATTTTATAACCCTTATCATATTTTTCCGGGTATCCCTTGGATGCCATAATTACGCAGCAAGCAGAATCACTTGAAAATTCTACGTTAAGATCAACAAGTCTTTCCTCGGTGACCGCCTGCATAACGGTAAACAGGTCGGTTTTAAGCAACGGTAAAACCACTTGTGTTTCGGGATCGCCGAAGCGACAGTTATATTCAATAACCTTTGGTCCGTCATTCGTTATCATCAGACCAAAATAAAGACATCCCTTAAACACTCTGCCATCGGATTTCATAGCCTCCACGGTGGGTATGAAGATTTCCTTCATACATATTTCTTGTATCTTTTCGGTGTAGTATGGATTGGGCGCGACAGTTCCCATACCGCCCGTGTTTAGTCCCTCGTCGTTATCACAAGCCCTCTTATGATCCATCGAGGATATCATAGGAACTACGGTGTGACCGTCGGTGAAGGCAAGAACGGACACCTCGGGGCCCTCAAGGAACTCCTCTATTATAACCCTGCTTCCACTTTCACCAAAGATCTTATCCGTCATCATTGATTTCAGCGCCGTCTCTGCCTCTGCCTTGTTTCCTGCGATAATAACTCCCTTTCCGAGAGCCAGTCCGTCGGCCTTGATTACCGTTGGATATGTGATTTCTTCAAGATATTTCAAAGCATCATCAAGGTTATCAAAGGTTTCGTAGCGGGCGGTGGGAATAGAGTGCTTTTTCATCAGTTCCTTAGCAAACGCCTTGCTGCCTTCAATGATAGCCGCCGCCTTGTTTGGTCCAAAGCAAGGAATACCCTGCGCTTCAAGAGCATCAACCGCACCAAGCACGAGAGGATCGTCAGGAGCGACGACCGCATAATCAACCATGTTTTCCGTTGCAAAATTGACAATGCCGTCAATATCCTTTGCACCAATGTCAACGCATATCGCATCGGATGAAATTCCGCCGTTGCCGGGCAACGCATATACGGTTTCTATTAGCTTATTCTTCTTTAGCGACTTAATTATAGCGTGCTCACGTCCGCCACCGCCAACAACCAAAATTTTCATTGAATGCTCCTTTAAAAATTAATGATGGAAGAGTCTCATTCCCGTAAACGACATAACCATATTGTATTTATCCGCCGCTTCGATTACAAGATCGTCACGGATAGAGCCGCCGGGCTCGGCAACGTAGCTGACATCGCTCTTCGCCGCGCGCTCGATATTATCCGAGAAGGGGAAGAACGCATCGGAGCCTACCGTCACTCCACTGACGGTAGCAAGGTATGCATCCTTTTCCTCGCGGGTAAAGGGCTCGGGCCTTTCCGCAAAATACTTATGCCATACGTCATCGCCAAGAACCGTGTCCGAGTCTCTGTCGGAAAGGTAAAGGTCAATGATATTATTCTTATCGGGACGACCAACTCCCTCTGCAAACTTAAGCGAGAGGACTCTTTCGCTCTGACGGAGGTGCCAAAGATCAGCCTTGTCACCTGCAAGCCTGGTGCAGTGAATTCTGGACTGCTGACCTGCTCCAACGCCTATTGCCTGACCGTCCTTCGCAAAGCAAACCGAGTTGGACTGAGTATATTTCAACGTTATCAGAGCGATTATCATATCGATCTTCGCTTCGTCGGGAAGCTCCTTGTTCGCGGTGACGATGTTGGAGAGAAGATCACGATTTATCTTAAAATTATTTCTTCCCTGCTCAAAGGTTATACCAAACACCTGCTTGGTTTCCGATTCGGCGGGAACGTAGTCGGGATCAATCCTTACTATATTATACGTACCCTTTCTTTTCGTTTTAAGAAGCTCAAGAGCCTCGGGGGAGTAGGATGGAGCGATGATTCCGTCGGAAACCTCTCTCGCTATAATTTTTGCCGTGGTAATATCACACTCATCGGAAAGGGCGATCCAGTCACCGAAGGAGGACATTCTGTCAGTGCCTCTCGCTCTTGCGTACGCACAGGCAAGATGAGATTCGTCAAGTCCGTCAATATCGTCAACGAAGCACGCCTTCTTCAAAGCATCTGACAGAGGCTTGCCTATGGCGGCAGACGTGGGAGAAACGTGCTTGAAGCTTGCAGCCGCAACCATACCTGTTGCCTCCTTTATCTCCTTTACAAGCTGCCAAGAATTGAAGGCGTCAAGGAAATTAATGTATCCGGGTCTGCCTGAAAGTATTTCTATAGGAAGATCGGAACCGTTTTGCATATATATCTTTGCCGGCTTCTGATTGGGATTACAGCCGTATTTAAGCTCAAATTCTTTCATTGCAAAAATCCTCTTTAAATGTTTTTATTTACTATTCTCGTTTCGGTCTCTCCCGATGCTATATCAATATAGCGAACAAACAAGGATACCTTATTATCACTGTTAAGATTGGACCAGATAAGCTCTGTAAGAGAATCTATGTCCATATCGGGAAGCTGAAGCGTTTTGGGCTCTCCCTCGAATGAAGGGAGAGGATTGCCGTCGCCCCTATACGTATGTATGAACTTTGCTCTGCCCGGCAGTGGATTTGAATAAGCGTATGTGAATCTTTCGCAGGAGGAATCGTCCCCCTCGGCGCTCTTAAGAATTGACAATGCAAAATTCATTTCTCCGCCCTCGCGGTGAATAATACCCGATATTCTGGGAGTGAAATTAGGCTTGTCATCCTCAAACTCACGGGTTCTGAGCGCCTGTTCAAAGGTCATCTGTCTGTCCATAAGCTCGTATACAGTATCGGTCTGATCGCCATTCGTAACTATCGTCTTATTTCCAAGCACGCGTACGGGATAATAGATGATCAGATGAGGATCTACCATTTTGGATTCATCAAAGGCTTTTGTACGCAGAGCGTCGCCTTCTGCTACAAAAACACGGTTTCTGTTGTTTACGCTTCTTCCCATAATGAAATACGCGGTAACAGCCTTTTTACCGTCGGGACTTTTTCCTATGATAATTCCTCTGCCGTGATAGGCGAGAGAATTCAATTCTTCATTAATCGCTGAAACCTTCATTATCAATCTCCCTTTATATAAGCCTTGTTGTTTTTAATAATAATTTTATCGTCGCAGAACAGCCTTACCGCTTCCGGAAGGATCTTCCATTCCGCCTCCTCCATTATGCGTCGCTGAAGAGTCTGCGGAGTATCCTCCTCCTTAACCTCCACAGCCTTTTGCATAATGATCGGACCTCCATCGCATTCGGGTGTTACTATATGAACGGTAGCACCCGAGATCTTAACTCCCTTTTCAAGAGCCGCCTCGTGCACGTGAAGTCCGTAATATCCCTTTCCGCAGAAGGAAGGAATAAGAGACGGGTGAACGTTAATTATTCTGCCCTGGAATTTATCATACATTTTTTCATCAATAATAGTAAGAAATCCTGCCAGAACCACAAGATCTATATTTTTGCCTATCAGAGCGTCGGCAAGAGCCTCTGAATAATCGGAAATGCTCTCGTAATCTGTACGCGCAATTACCATAGCCTCGATCCCGCTTCTTTCCGCTCTTTGAAGGGCGTATACACCCGGTTTTGAGGAAATAACCAAGTGGATTTTTCCTTTACCGAGTCTCCCTTCCTTTTCGGCGTCTATCAAAGCCTGTAAATTGGTTCCGCCTCCCGACACCAGTACGCCGATCCTCTTTTCCTTGCCCGATATCAGCATATAACTATCTTCTCCTCGGATTCTATAATTTCACCGATAATATATGCATCCTCGCCGCAAGTGCGGAGGATCTCAAGGGCGCGGTCTGCCTGATCAAACGGTACGACTACACTCATACCGACACCCATATTATATGTGTTAAACATATCTCTCTCGCTGATACCGCCCATCTTCTGAATAAGCTCGAATATAGGAAGGACCTTTACGCTTGCTCTTTGAATTTTTGCTCCAAGACCGTCGGGAATACTTCTGGGAATATTTTCGTAGAAGCCTCCTCCTGTAATGTGGGAAATACCTTTTACGTCAACCTTTTCAAGAAGGCTGAGAATACTTTTTACGTAAATTCTTGTAGGTGTAAGAAGAGTCTCGGCAATAGACTTGCCACCCAAATGCTCACAAGGGATATAAAGATTATCGGGGTTGCTGTCTATATCAAACACCTTACGGACAAGAGAAAATCCATTGGAATGAATTCCGCTTGACGCGAGCGCAATAACAACGTCACCCGCCCTCATTTTTGTATTGTCAAGCATTCTTTTTTTATCAACGATTCCAACTGCAAAGCCTGCAAGGTCATAGTCCTCCGTAGGCATCATGCCGGGATGTTCTGCGGTTTCACCACCTATAAGAGCTGCGCCCGACTGAACGCATCCCTCGGCAACACCGCTTACGATAGAGGCAATCTTCTCGGGAACATTCTTTCCGCAAGCTATATAATCAAGGAAAAACATAGGTCTTGCGCCACAACAGATAATATCGTTTACACACATTGCCACGGCATCGATGCCTATAGTATCGTGCTTGTCCATCAATATAGCCATTTTAACCTTGGTACCGCAACCATCGGTGCCTGAAACAAGAACAGGCTCTTCAATTCCTGACAAATCAAGACCGAAGCAACCGCCGAAACCGCCTACATCGTCAAGGCAGCCCTGGTTTTTAGTTCTTGAAATATGCTTCTTCATAAGCTCAACGGCACGGTAGCCTGCAGTAATATCAACGCCTGCGTTAGCGTATGCATCGGATTTGGATTGTGAGTGCATGTTTTTTCTCCTTATTCTTTTCCGTTCCAGCAATAGGTACACAGCCTACATGGCTCAAGTCCTATCGCCTTTACAATACCGTCAATCGACTGAAATTCAATTGAACCGAGATGAAACCTTTTACAAAGCTCCTCTCTGAGTTTTCTTCCTCTCTCTGTATTGGAAGAGCTGTATTCATCTATATATTTTTCCCCATCTTCTCCCTCGAGCTCCATAATTATTTTTCTCGCAATAAGCTCCATATCGCTTGTGGAACGAGAAAAATTAAGGTATTTGCAGCTGTACATTATGGGGGGGCAGGCAGATCTCATATGAACGGTTTTTGCTCCGCTTTCATATAGGAAATCAACCGTTTCGCGTATTTGCGTTCCGCGCACTATCGAATCATCAACGAGCAAAAGCGATTTATCCTTAATAAGCTCGGTTACGGGAATTTGCTTCATTTTTGCCACGCGGTTTCTTTCGGATTGCTTTGGCGGTGTAAAGCTTCGCGCCCAGGTGGGAGTATACTTGATAAAGGCTCTGGCAAACGGTATGCCAATCTTACCTGCGTAGCCTATGGCGTGTGGAGTACCCGAATCGGGTATACCGCTGACATAGTCAATTCCCTCAGCGTTTCCCGATTCGCTATCGTTTTCTGCCATTATTGCTCCGTTGCGGTATCTCATAACCTCAACGTTTTGTCCTTCGTAGGTAGACGTCGGATAGCCGTAATAGCTCCATAAAAACGAGCATATTTTCATTTCATCGGTACCATCAAGCAATACCTTTATTCCTTCACACCAGATCTCAACGATTTCAGACGCCTTCAGCTCTTTAACTATATCATAATCAAGCTTCGTGGAGGCAAATGGCTCAAGAGTAACGCAATACCCGTTCTCGCTTTTTCCTATAAAAACAGGAAGCCTGCCTTGCCTATCTCTCGCCGCTATGATATGTCCGTCACCCTTCAATATAATAATTACACAGGTTCCGTCAATTTCAGTCTGGGCATGCCTGATGCCCTCTTCAAAGCTTTTGCAAGAGCTGATTATAGTGGCAACAAGCTCTGTTGGATTAACAGCGCCACCTGTCATAGCTCCAAAATGGCAATGAGAAGAAGCCAAGTATTTTTGCTCCAGATCCTCTGAATTATTTATCACGCCAATCACGCAAATGGCATATGTTCCAAGACCGGATCTGATAAGCAAGGGCTGGGGAGCATAATCGCTTATGCACCCGATAGCAGAGTCGCCCTCCATTTGATCAAAAATGTGATCGAATTTTGTTCTGAACGGAGAATTTTCAATGTTATGAATTACCCTCTGCAGTCCTATCTCCTTGCTGTATGCTGCCATTCCCGCACGTTTGGTTCCTAAATGAGAGTGGTAGTCAGTGCCAAAAAAAACATCAGATATAGCATCTGTTTTACAGCACGCTCCAAAAAAACCGCCCATTGTATTCCTCGCTTTCTTTGTTATGCTATCAAATGAATTCTATACAATTTTATGAAAAGAAAAGCTTTGACAGGGTCATAGGATCAATGTATTCGCCGTTTTTGTATACTCGCATATTTCCGGATGCTATCTCATCTATCAGTATAACATTACCGTCTCTGTCATATCCGAACTCAAACTTTATATCGTAAAGAACAAGGCCCTTTTCCTTCAGGTCGTCTGCAACGATCTGAGTTATCTTCTGAGTCATAAGCTTTACATCGTCGTACTGCTTCTCGCTCATAACACCAAGGGCAACCAAAGCATCCTTTGTTACGAGGGGATCTCCCTTTTCGTCGTTTTTAAATGTTGTTTCAACGTATGCGGGAAGATCTGCTCCCTCCTCTACGTAATCGCTGTATCTGCGATAGAAGCTTCCAACCGCCTTGTGACGACAGATAACCTCAAGTCCGTGTCCAAAGGGCTTTGCAGGAATAACCTCCATCGTGGTATCATCAAGATTTGCGCTTACGTAGTGAGTTTTAATGCCCGCCGCATTAACCTTTTCAAAGAAATAAATCGACATACGGAGATTTACGTCTCCAACGCCGTCAATAGTAAGTCCTACGGCGTTTTCTCCGGGATCAAAAACACCGTCCTTGCCTGTACAATCATCCTTGAACTTAAGAAGATAGTTTCCGTTATCAAGAGCGTATACGTTCTTGGTTTTTCCTGTGTAAACGAGTTTCATTTTTTTATTTCCTTTCTCAAAAAACATTAACTTAATTATTAAACTGCTCCTCTATTTCCGCATTCTTTGCAAGCACTGCTTCCCTGTCCGCCATACGCTTGTCCTCAAGCTTCTTTGAAAGCGCGTCATCCGAAAGCGCAAGTATCTGCGCCGCAAGCAAAGCCGCATTTCCTGCTCCTTCAATAGCTACGGTGGCTACGGGAATTCCCGTAGGCATCTGAACGGTAGCCAAGAGAGCGTCAAGCCCGTCGAGATTCGAGGACTTGCAGGGAATACCTATGACAGGCAGAGTGGTTTTAGAAGCTATAACCCCTGCCAAATGTGCCGCCATTCCTGCCGCCGCAATAATAACGCCAAAGCCGCGTTCCTTAGCATATAACGAAAAATTGCTCGCTTCATTAGGCGTTCTGTGCGCTGAGTATACGTGTACCTCGTACGGAATGTCCAATGAACCGAGCATATCGATAGTTTTTTTTACAACAGGCATATCGCTGGCGCTTCCCATAACGATTCCAACCTTTTTCATATTAATCTCCCTTCCGGCGCAAAGGCGCCTCGAAAAATGCAAAAATACGCCGATCAAAAAAGCAAAAGGGCGCACTTACCCAATCAAAGAGAAGTGCGCCCAGACGGTCGGCTTTAATTATAATATCTCCGTGGCACTGCGGTTAATTCCGCAAATATCCGTCAGTCACGGGATAAGCTTGTGTCAGAGGCATCGCCCCACGGCGCAAAACCGATTACATTATAAATTATTTTCGTCCAAAAGTCAATATTTTTATAAAATATTTTCAAATTCTATTTTTTAATAAAGCATCCAATCTCTTCAAAATCCCTGTCCGCATAATAGAACGGGTTCTTCTTTTTCCACAAATGTCATATATTAGCCCGTTGACATTTTAAAGTTGGAGTGGTATAATGTAGTTGGAAAAGAATGCGGTTTGCGTTATTGCCCGGAGAATAAAGGTATGTGCGAACCGCAAAAATACAGACGAAAACGGAGAGAAAATGGTGAAGCTATTAGAGAAGCTGAGCTTCAGCGTTCAGGGAGCAACCAAGGTAAACGGGCGCGAGGTGCCAAAGCCTAACGAGGATAGGCTATTTTTCGACGAGAAGAACGGCGTGTTTATGTTGCTTGACGGTGTGACAAGACCTGATAAAGAATATATTGAAGCGCCGGGTGAGAGCGCGGTCAGCGATATTGGCGATATTGTGATCGACGTAGCGTACCGTTATATCATAGATCATTTAAGCGACAGCGATCCTGAGAATATTCTGCGCGGAGCGGTTGGCGCCGCAAATATGTTGATCAAGGAATACCAACAGAGAAAAAGCGAAAAGGAGTGGGGATACCTTCCATCTACTATAGGAATCATATGCCTTTTGCGCGGACGCACGCTTTACTACGTGTGCGCAGGTGACTGTCTCGGTATGCTGATCCGCAGAGGAACTAAGATCCTGTTCGGCAAAGAGTGGACTCTTGAGGCTGTGGACATGCTTCGTATGACTAAGGACGAGAGATATGCGAAATACTGCAACCATCCTGAGAACACCCTGTCCTACACCGTTTTAAACGGTGACGATCTGGTAGCAGACAATCTTGAATACTCCTATCTTGATCTTCACGAGGGTGACACGGTTATTCTGTCAAGTGACGGAATATGTAATTACTTAAAGTACGAAAAAAGCGCGACGGTGCTTTCGCAGACTCCCGAGGAGATGATCGCCCGGTCGGCAAAATATGACGAAGCTCCCTTTGCTACCTATATTGATGACAAGGCGATGATAAAAATTTCGTTCAGATAAAACAACGGTGACGGATATGAGAAAACTGACTATCATAAGAGCAAAGAGCTTCGTTGGATGTCTCGGTACAATGAAGGTTTACATTGAAGATGCTGAGGCAGGCGACACCGAGATATGCAACGTAAGATGTCGAAAGCTCGGTGATCTAAAAAACGGAGCGAGCGCAGAATTTGAGATTGGTGAGGGCGAGGCGAGGATATACGTTATTGCCGACAAGCTGAGCGCCAATTATTGCAACGACTTCTATCAGCTTGAGGCAGGCGGTGCGGATATTACCCTGACGGGAAGAAACAGACTGAATCCCGCTGTGGGCAACGCCTTTCGCTTTGACGGAAACGACAATCCCGAGGCTACAAAAAACAGAAAAATGGGGCTTGGAAAGGGTGTCCTAGTATTTATCTGCGCCATTCTGATCGGCGGAATAATAGGATACCTTGGCGTGAGTGTACTCTTTGAGATAATCTGGATGCAGGACAAGGAATTTGTATCAGAGGATATGAGCATTACTCTTACCAAAGGCTTTAACGAGCAATATGCCACGGGATATGAGTCTGTGTTCGTATCTAAAAACGTGGATGTTCTGGTGTTTAAAAACAGCTTTGACGAGCTTGGAAGGGACGATCTTACCACAACCGAATACGCAAAATCCGTTATGAATAATGCCAAAGTGGATAGCGAGATAATTACCAAGGACGGACTATGCTGCTTCAGTTATGATAAAGAGCTGAAAAACGGCGAGGAATACACCTACTACGTATACACCTACAGATCCGACAACGCCTATTGGCATATTTACTTTGTCGTAGGTAAAAGCCATGCCGACGGATATTCGGACGATATTGAAAAATGGGCAGGCTCGGTAGTGTTTAATTAGTGAAAAAAGTCAGATGCAAATTTGCATTTGACTTTTTTAATTATGTGTGCTATAATGTGTTAGCGTATGGGACTTTAACCTCATTCGATCGCAAAAGGCATAGGAGGCTTTGCTTATGATATTGACCGTTGATATTGGAAACAGCAATATAAATTTCGGAGTATTTGAGGGCAGCGAGATCAAATTTGTTGCCCGTGTTGCCACCGAAAGAGCAAAAACCGAATATGAGTATGCCGGAGCTATTGCAAACGCGCTGTCTATTTACGGAATTGACAAGAGCGAGATCGGGGGAGCTATAATCTCCTCGGTGGTTCCGCCTCTCAACACCGTTATGAAATGCGCGGTAAAGCTGCTGTACGGAGTTGACGCCATACTCGTCGGCCCGGGTGTCAAGACGGGTATCAACATTCACTGTGACAACCCCTCGTCTGTCGGAGCAGATATTATCTGTGCCTGCGTGGCGGCGCATTATCTGTACGGAAGTCCTTCGCTTATCGTAGATATGGGTACGGCAACCAAGATGATGGTTATGAACGGAAAAGGCGCATTTATCGGCGTGTCGATCATCCCGGGCGTTATGGTCGGACTTGACGCGCTGGCAAACCGCACGGCGCAGCTGCCTATGGTAAGCCTTGAAGCGCCGAAAAGCGTTATCGGCAAGAACACCACCGACTGTATGAGAAGCGGAGTTATCTTCGGTAATGCAAGTATGGTGGACGGTATGATAGACCGAATTTTCGAGGAAGTTGGCTCTGCCCTTCCCGTCTATGCCACGGGCGGTCTTTCCTCTGTAATAACACCACATTGTAAACATAAGATTACTTATGATGAGTTTTTGGTGTTAAAGGGACTTAATATTATATATCAGAAGAATCAATAAAACTGAATATTCATTACTTTCGTGTATTACTCACCTTCGTGAGAATATAAATAAATTTTATGCGTTGTACTTCCCCGGGGAAGACGACAGCAAGGAGGAATTTATGAATTCTTTAAGCAAAAAAAACAAGAAAGGAATGTCAACCGAGAGACTTGTGCTTTTAGCTCTGCTGACTGCGCTGGTTGCGATACTGTCCTATTTCGGAGGCTTTATCAAGATCGGCGGTCTTGCATCTATATCGCTGACGCTGATCCCCGTCGTTATCGGAGCGGTGCTTTGCGGTCCTCTGGCGGGTGCGTGGCTCGGTGGTGTATCCGCAGTAGTATTCTTTATGACGGTAGATGCGGTGTTCTGGTTCGGTCTCAGTATCCCGGGAACCATCATTACCGTACTTGTAAAGGGTATTATGGCAGGTCTGTGCGCAGGTCTTGTGTACAAGCTGCTTGAAAAGTACAATCGCTATCTTGCGATCTGCGTCAGCGCGGTAGTTGCTCCCGTGGTAAATACGGGTATATTCCTTATCGGATGTCTGGTCTTCTTTATAGAAGCGGTACAGTCTATGGCAGCTGCCGAGGGAATGAGCATCGGTGCGTACCTAATAATTTTCTTTGTCGGTCTGAACTTCGTGTTTGAGCTTATCGTAAACGTAGTGCTCAGTCCTGCGATCTCCAGAATAATCGAGATTGCCGAGAAGACCTTTAAGAAGAACAAAATGAGTGTGGCGGTACATACCGAGACACAGGCGACCGAAGAGGCGACAGAGCCCAAGGTAGAAAACAATATAGAAGAATAAAAAAACGCCCCGAAGCCTATCGCTTCGGGGTGCTTTTTATTTATAAATAAATTACTTAACAGTAACGCTGGTGATATGGGTGTTAACGCCCTCATACCAATAAAGGAAGCCCTCGATATCAACCACGTCGCCAACCTCAAGAGCCATAACAGCCTTATAAAGATCGCTGTCGGGACCTGTGAGATAACGCTCTACGCAGAAGGAATATGTAGCGCCGCCATAGCTTACGCCAACGTAGATGTCGTCACCGGGCTCGCCGTTCTTGTATTCGATGGAAGCGATGGTGAGACCGCTGAACTTAACAAACTGGTTCTGGAAGTCGATAAGCTCGTCGGTGCCGAGATACTCAGTCACGTCCTTGGCTGTAGCAAGGTAAGGATCTGCCTCAAGGAACTCGAAGGTAGCATCCATAATCTCGATCTCGCCTGACCACTCGCCCTTGTATCCGTAAACACGGATCTTGGTTCCTGCGGTAAGCTTAGCTGCATCCTCCTCGGAGCAAGCCATTTCATAGAGGTAATAACCACCGTTCTCGTCAGCAGCATAGACGGTGATCTTGTTATCCCACCAGGACTGATGCGCCTGAACGTACATATCAACAATAACGTAAGAGTCGAGCTCTGCAGCGGCATACTCATCGTAGGAAAGAACGCCTACCTTGGTCACTTCGGTGATGTGGGTATTAACGCCCTCATACCAATAGAGGAAGCCGGTAACGTTAATGGTATCGCCTGCCTTGAGATTGGCAACGGTCTGATAAACCTCGGTATCTGTACCGGTAAGGTAAACCTCAACGCAGAAGCTATAATCATGACCATTCTTGGTGACGGTTACGTAAATGTCATCGCCACCCTCGTTCTTGAAGCTGATCTCCTTAACTGTGAGAGAATCAAAGTATGCAAGCTGGTTCTGATAATCAATAAGCTCGTCTGTGCCGAGAACATCGGTAAGGTCAACGGGCTCTGCAACATAGGTATCACCACCCTCAACGAACTCGAAGGTAGCGTCCATGATCTCAACCTCGCCTGCCCACTCGCCCTTATAGCCCTTAACAGCTATCTTTGTGCCTGCGGTAAGCTTAGCCGCGTTCTCCTGAGTGCAAGCCATTTCATAAAGGAAGTACGCGCCGTCCTCGTCGGCCGCGTAAACGGTGATCTTGTTATCCCACCAAGACTGATGCGCCTGAACGTAAGCCTCAATGTATACGGGATCGTCGATCTCGGCAGCTACGTAATCCGCGTAGGACATAAGCGCAAGATTCTCAAAGGGATCTTCGTTGCCATCATCTGGCTGGTAATTAGGATCAGACTCACCGCACTCACACTTACCATCAACAAAATTATGCTGATGAACGCAAGCAACGAGAGCGACAAGCATAAACAAGCAAAGTAAACAAGCAAACAGTTTTTTCATTTTCTTTCCTCGCCTTTCAGCTAAATATTTAGAATACACTTATATTATACACGATTTTTCCGTCTTGTCAATATCTGTGTTTAATTTCGGGAACGGCGTTTTTTGAAATAAGACACGCCAACGTAGGTTATTATGCCCACCCAGGTAAGACCTATACCGCAAAGCAGGGCTACCGAGGTGGCGGGAAGCTCGCCAAGCCTGAGCTTGCCGTCGAAGGAGCCGATCTGATCAAGTCGGTAAAGGGCGGTCACGTCGTCGTAAAGCTTGTCAATATACTTATCGTTGACGTTTTTCTTTCTCTTTACAGCCTTCGCCACGTCCTCGATCATCTCACCTGCCGCATTTCTCAGCGAGGTGGAGCCGTTGAATACGGGAGTGGTAAATGTGCATTCGGTATAATCCATAAGCATCTTTGTAGCGTCTATTTTGATACTGTAATACTTATCGTTATCCTCCCCTGCCCTTGCAAGATAGTCCTGGTATTCGGCGGACTGCTGTGCCTTGCTTGTGACAGGAAGATAGCCCTCGGTCTGCGAGTAGGCTATCTGCGTTTCATTGGACAGAAGATACTGAACAAAGAGCCAGGATGCCATAACCTCGCCCGTGTCTTCTTTATTGAATACACAGAGGGACGGCCCCTGTGAGATCATTTTGGGATTGTCAACATCGTACTGAGGAATGGGTCTTACCACTGTTTCAAAATCAACGATGCTACCGTGATGAACGTCGCTTAACGGAGCATCGCTGCCCATCCAAGTGGATCCTGCGGTGGAGTCAACAGCGAAAATACAATGTCCTTTATTAAGATGGTTTGCAGGATAGCTGGCAATGCCGAAGGTGGAGAATGCGCCAGACTTTGTATTAGCCGCAATAGTTTTCAGGATTTCTCTTGTTGTATCGTTAAAAATCTGTATACTTCCCGTAGCATCCGAATAGCCTGCGTTCTGCTGAGCGAGCATCTGGATCATCATATTGTCGGTGGACTTATAGATAAAGGGGATCATAACCGACTGTCCGTTTACCTTATACGTGCCGTCGCTATTTTTTTCAAGCGCGGCATTCGATACCTCCCAGATGAAATCCCAGGTAAGAATATCGGGCACCTCGTATCCGAGAGCTTCAACGTAGGTCTTGTTAATATAGCAAGCTTCGGTGGAGCGCATATAGGGTAGCGCATAAAGTCGGTCACCGATATAGCACTCGTCCATAAACTCGTCTACCATCTCGTCGTAGGTGGGGGCGTCAAAGCGAACCTCGCTACCTCCAAGACCGTATTTTGCATCAAGGACAAGATCGTTCAGCGGAACGACGGTGTTCGCACCCGAAATATAGGTGGCAATATGATCGGGATAGGTGATACAGACGTTGGGAGTAGTTCCCGTCTGGATGTTCGTGATTACGTCGTTGTAGATATCGTCGTAATTCGTATAGTGCTTTATAGTGACGTCAATGTTGGGGTAAAGAGCCTCAAACTCCTCGATTGCTCTGTTATATACCTCTCTTTGACTACTATTGTTTTCATTTTTAGCCCAAAATACAATTTTGTACTCTTTTGTAGCATCAAAGCTCTCGGGTATTTCAAATGCAACCCGTTCCTCCGAGCCGTGACAGGAGCAAAGGACAAGAGCGAGGAGAAGTAGGGTGACAAGCAAAATGATTTTTCTCATCCCTTCGTACCTCCTCTCGCAACGCCTGCCATAATCTTTTTACGGAAGACAAGGAACAGAATAATAAGCGGTACCGAGATAACTACGACCGCCGCCATCATAGCGGGGATATTCTCACGGCCAAAGCCGTTCTCACGGATCTGCTGAATACCGTTTGACACAAGGAAATAATCCTCGTCATCGGTAATAAGTCTTGGCCAGACGTAAGAGTTCCAGCACTCGATAACTTTAAGTATAGTTATGGTGACTATGGTAGGCTTACAGATGGGGACCATAACGTTCATCATATACTTAAAGTCGCCCGTGCCGTCAACCTTTGCCGCGTAATAAAGCTCGTCGGGTATCTGGGCAAAGTTTTCTTTTAAAAGATAAATATAAAATACCGAGGTGACCGAGGGGAGAATAAGTCCCGTAAAGGTATTACGGAGTCCAAACTCAGTGATAGTGACGAAGTTGGTGATAATAACCAGCTCGTTTGGTATCATCATAAGCGACAGGAACAGAACGAACAGAGTGTTCTTGCCTCTGAAGTTCATTCTCGAGAAGGCGAAGGCCGCGGGAATAATGACGATCATCATTATGGCGGTAGTCGCGACGGTGAAGATCAGAGTGTTCAGGAAATAATCAAGAAGAGGAACAGAAGTAAAGGCTATAATATAATTCTCTACCGTGGGATTCAAGGTAATAAACTGCGGAACTGTCTCTGCATTATAGTCACCGTAGCTTTTAAACGAGCTGAGGAGCATCCAATAGAATGGGAAAAGGACTACAATCGCCCAGATTCCCAAAAAAACGTATGTGATAGCTTTTGTTATCATCTTACGCTTTTGCTGCTTCTCGCGCGTCTTTGCGTAATCAAGCGAGCCTTTCATTGCATCCTCCTTTTAATAATGAACGTTCTTCTTGCTGACAAGAAGATTAATACAGGTTATAGTCAGAACGATGATGAACAGAATAATTGCCGCGGCAGATGCAAAGGACGGATATCCTCCGCCGTCGCCGTAGAGCATATCGTAGACGTAGCCTACTATAGTATTCATCTCGGCGGAGTTAAGATTCGTGCCGAAGAGGGCCACCGCGTCGCTATACGCCTTGAACGCTCCGATAAAGCCTGTGATAACAAGGTAGAATATAGTGGGCGAGATGGTGGGAAGAGTGATATGCGTAAGCATTCTTCTCTCGCTGGTGCCGTCAATGCGCGCCGCATCGTAATATGCCTTCGGAACGGAGGCAATAGCGCTTGTAAAGATAAGTATCTTAAAGGGCATAACGATCCAGACCGTATAGAGGCAAAGAACAAGCATCTTTGCCCAATAGGGACCGTTGATAAAGTCGATGGGCGAGATGCCGAACACACCAAGAAATGCGTTTACAAGTCCGTCGTTATACACCGTGGGCTTAAAGAGTATCATAAACACGAGGCCGACCGCCAGAGTATTGGTCACGTAGGGCAGGAAGAATATGGTCTGGAAGGTTTCACGAAGCTTATCGATCGAGCAAAGCGCAAGAGAGATAAGAAGCGAAAGTCCCGTGGACAGCGGAACGGTGATAAATACGAGTATCAGGGTGTTCTGCACAGCCTTCAGGAAATAGGGATCGCGCAAAACGTAGCTGTAATTATAAAATCCTATACCGAAGAAGGTCTGGGACGCCGAGTTATAGCCCTCCTCAAAGGAGTAGATAAGCACGTCTATTAATGGATATACCATAAATACTCCAAGGAAAAGTATTGCGGGCAAAAGGTATAGCCAGGCTTTCGGGTTGTTTTTTTCCATATTAACGCCCCATCCTTTCTTTTAGCGGTATTATTCTGCAATAAAGGTTTCTTTTGAATAAATTATAGCACATCTTACAATATTTATCAAGATAATTGCTTAATATTTTGTTTATAATAAAATGTCATATTTTGTTGACTTTTAAATATAAAGGTGTTAGAATAAAATAGGTATAAAATTTAATAAAGAAAGAGGACAGACCAATGAACAAAAGCACATCTACCCTTATCCGTCTGATCGCACTTCTTCTTCTCGTTGTTATGTCACTGTCTATGGTTGCCTGTGACAAGCTTCCCTTCGATTTTGACGAGATCTTCGGTGGCGGTCAGAATGACGACAACAAGGATGACGAGAACGAAAAGCCCGCATGTCCCCACGAGCTTGTGGTTGACGGCTACTGCTTCGACTGCGGAGAGTACCTTACCATTACTATTGCAGAGGCTATTGAGCTCTGCAGTCAGTATCCCGACGGTACTGCAGATCGCTACTACATCCGTGCTAAGGTTAAGACCATCGCAAATCCCGCATACGGTGAGATGTATATCACCGATGAGACCGGCGAGCTTTACGTATACGGTACATACAGTAGCGACGGCTCTCTTACCTTCCCCGAGATCGACGATACTCCCGTTAAAGGTGACGAGGTGCTTCTTCACTGCATCCTCAGCACATATGACGGTGAGCCTCAGGTAAAGAACGCACGCCTTATCGAGGTAGTTCACGATGATACTCCCTTTGATGCATCCAATTACACCGCTATGACTATCGCAGAGGCGAGAGCTGCCGAAACCGGTGCGAAGGTTAAGGTAAACGGCGTTGTTGCACGCATCACCTACGCTAACGGCAAGATCCCCAGCGGCGTTATTCTCGTTGACAATACCTCCTCCATCTACGTATATGACGGCGATATCGCAGGTCAGGTAAAGATCGGCAACAAGATCGAGGTTGCTGCAGAGAAGACCTATTGGGTGCTTGGCAGCGAGTCCGAGAATGCAAACAAGTTTGGCTACAAGGGCGCAAATCAGCTTGACAACGCTCACCTTATCTCCAATGACAAGGGCAACACTGCTTTTGACAAGTCCTGGATCACCGAATCTACCGTTAAGGAGATAATGGATACTCCCGTGACCGAGGATATAACATCCAAGATCTTCAAGGTAAACGCTCTTATCACAAGAGCAGACGGCAACGGCTTTATCAACTACTACATTGACGACATTGACGGTCAGACCGGCTCTTACGTTTACACCCAGTGCAACGGCAGTGACTTTGACTGGATGGACGAGTTTGACGGCAAGATCTGCACAGTTTATCTCGTTGCTCTTAACGCTAAGTCCTCTTCCTCCGGCTGTCAGTGGAGATTCCTCCCCGTTGAGATAATCGACGAAAACTACAAGTTTGACACCAAGGATGCACCCGAGTTTGCTGTAGATTACTACGGTCTCGGTCAATTCCTCGCAAGCTACACAGGCGATCCCGCAAAGGTACTTACTACCAGCGTTTCCTCCGAGCTTCTCGGCTTTGAGGGCGTTACCCTTTCCTACTCCTCCAATAACGAAAGCTCCGTATACTTCACCGAGCTTGGCGGCAAGACCTTCTTCCACTGCGGTGATGCAGGCAAGGCTACCGTTACCGTGACCGCAACCTATGGCGAGCTTACCTGCTCCAAGACCGTTGAGATCACCGTTGCGGAAAATGCGGACGTTGACTACATCAGCGTTGCGGAGGCTATTGCTACCGCTCAGGACACCAATGTTACCGTCAGAGGTATCGTAGGTCCCTCTGTTGTAAACAGAGACGCCTTCTACTTCTTCGGAAATGACGGCTCGGTTATCACCGTGCTTGTAAACGACGTCAGCGTATTTGCAGAGATCGAAATCGGACACGAGATCATCATCACAGGTATGAGAGAGCGTTTCATCAAGGATGACACCTATACTACCTACGGTCAGGACGCTATCGTAAACGCAGAGGTTATCGCAAATTATTACGGCGAGCACGAGTACTCCACCGAGAAGTTTATCGAGGGCTCTATTGCTGATATTAATAACCTTGATGCTACCGAGAGCCACTCGGGCGAGGTTTATATCGTAAAGGCTACCGTTGAGGTTGTTGAGACACAGTTTTACACTAACATCAAGCTTGTTGACGGCGATACCGAGCTTGGTCTCTACTGCTCCAGTGCAAAGCAGTATGGCTGGCTGAAGGAATACGCAGGCAAGGAGATCACCCTTGAGGTAGCTGCCTGCAACTGGAACGACAAGACTGCCTACAAGGGTTGCGTTCTTGCAGTTGTAAACGAGGACGGAACCAAGGTTCTTAACACCTTCAACTTCCAGTAATATAAAATTTACAGAAATCCGCTCCCTCGGGGGCGGATTTTTTATTGACATTACCGTGGTATTTGTGTTATAATCAAATCAGAATAATAAAAAACAAAGGAGAATTACACCAATGGCACATTTTCTTGAGCTGAAGGCTGACGGTCTTCAGGAAATCCGCAAGATCAATCCCCGCCTCGTATCCTACAACGTAGAGATGACCGAGGTTACCGGCGGCACATTCTGGAAGGCATATACCGAGGGACAGATCGCAGGTACGGAGGATTTTCCCAAGCTTGAGGGCGGATTCCAGAACCACACTGCTATGGCAGGTCTTATGCAGTACTATCCCCCAATCGACACCACCAACGAGAAGCTTATCTCTCTCGCAAAGGAGCTTGGCTCGGTTTGGGTGCGTGTTTCGGGCACCTGGGCAACCAAGACCTACTATGACTTTGACGGCGAGTGTGACGGCAAGGCTCCCGAGGGATATCAGAGCGTGCTTACCAGAGAGCAGTGGACCAACATTATTAATTTCGTAAAGGCTATTGATGCGAAGCTTCTCGTTTCCGCATCCAACTGCGCAGGCGACCACAAGGATGGAGGCCCTCTCGATCTCACCCAGATCAAGAAGCTCTTTGCACTTACCGAGGAGCTTGGCGGTAAGATAGACGCATTTGAGTTTATGAACGAGCCCAATATGCTTCAGGTTTCGGGCGCGCCTCTCGGCTACAACTTTGAGGATTACGTACGTGACCAGGATATCGCAAACAAGTGGGTACGCGAGAATCATCCCGAGTGCCTTATCGTAGGTCCCTGCAACACAGGTATGACCGACACGTCTGTGGAGGATTCTCCTATGGCAAAAATGGGCTCGGGCATCGGCAATATGATGACTATGGGTACCGTTCACGATCTTATGCGTGGCTATCAGGTTCCCATGGACGTATACTCCTACCACTACTACAACGGTATTTCCGAGCGTCTTGCAGGCATGATGCCCACAGGTCACTGGCCCGCAGAGGCGGCTCACACCGATGAGTACCTTCGCGTTGCTCCCGGCATCTGCTATATGAACATCCCTGCCCGTGACAAGTACGTTCCCGGCGGCGAGATGTGGGTGACTGAGTCGGGTGACGCAGGCGGTGGCGGAGACACATGGGCTTCCACCTACCTTGACGTTCTCAGAACTCTCAACGAGCTTGGCAGCTTCTGCACTCTCACCAACGGTGTTATCTTCCACAACACCCTCGCTTCCTCCGACTACGGCTTCCTTCAGCACGGCAGCTTTGATCCCAGACCCAACTACTTCGCTGCTCTGCTCTGGACCCGCCTTATGGGTGACACCTGCCTCGCGGCAGAGAATCCCGCCAAGGAGGGCGCGCACGTTTACGCTCACTCCCGTAAGGACGGCAAGGATGGCGTATGCTACCTCGTAGTAAACAACTCTCTTACCGAGGAAACCACCGTTTCTCTTCCCAAGGATGCGACTCTTTACGTTCTCACAGGCGAGAGCGGTATGAGAAGCAAGGTTATGAGCCTTAACGGAAAGCCCCTCACTCTCGGCGAGGGCAATGCACTTCCCTGCCTCTGCGGCAAGGACGTTCCAGCGGGTGAGTATAAGCTTCCCGCAGGATCCTGCAGCTTTATCGTTATTTAATTTTTTTGCAATACAAAAGGGACACCGAAATCGGTGTCCCTTGTTTTTTGTTTAGTTTTTGGAAGTATTCATACCCTTGCGAGTAAGAGAAATTCTGTGCTTCTTTACGTCAACGTCCTTGATACGAACCTCGATAACGTCACCCGTCTTGAAGAGCTCAGAGGGATGCTTGATAAAGCGATCTGACATCTCGGAGATGTGAAGCAGACCGTCGTGATGCACGCCGATATCCACGAAGCAGCCGAAGTCAACCACGTTTCTTACAGTACCCTTAAGCTGCATATCGGGCTTAAGGTCGTTGATATCAAGAACGTCGGTGGAGAGGATAGGAGCGGGAGCGTCGTCACGGATATCTCTGCCGGGCTTCTCAAGCTCGGAGATAATATCCTCAAGGGTGGGCTCGCCACAGCCAAGCTCACGCGCCAGCTTTGCGATACCGTACTGAGTAGCCTTGAATCTGAGGAGTGCGAGATTATTATTCTTTACGTCCTCGGTGGTGAAGCCAAATCTCTTAAGAAGATCCTCTGCTATAGCATAGGACTCGGGGTGAACGCCTGTAGCATCAAACACCTGCTTTCCGTCGTGGATACGAAGGAAGCCTGCGCACTGGGTAAACGCCTTCTCACCCAGTTTCGGAACCTTGAGGATCTGGGCGCGGGTCTTAAACTCGCCATTTTCCTCTCTGTACTTAACTATATTCTTCGCAACGGTGGTATTGATACCCGAAACGTAGGAGAGCAGAGAGTAGGACGCGGTGTTTACGTTAACGCCAACGCCGTTTACACAGCCCTCAACAACACCGCCGAGAGCCTCGGTAAGTCTTGCCTGCTTCATATCGTGCTGATACTGACCGACACCGATAGCCTTGGGCTCGATCTTAACAAGCTCGGCAAGGGGATCCTGAAGTCTTCTCGCGATAGATATAGCAGATCTCTGCATTACGTCGTAATCGGGGAACTCCTCGGTTGCAACCTTGGATGCGGAATAAACCGATGCGCCCGCCTCGGAAACGATAGTATACTTAACTCCCTTGGGACAGGAAGCATCGCGAATAACGTGCTCTGCGATGAACGCCTCGCTCTCACGGGATGCGGTGCCGTTTCCGATAGAGATAACGTCAACCTTGTGTCTGTTAATAAGTCGGAGAACGATCGCCTTGGAGCGCTCGATATCCTCTCTGGGCTTTACTGGATAGATAACCGCGGTGTCAAGCACCTTACCCGTCTTATCCACAACCGCAAGCTTACAGCCGTGAGCATAACCGGGATCATAGCCAAGCACGGTCTTGCCCTTCAGGGGTGCCGCAAGGAGAAGATTGCGAAGGTTCTCGGAGAACACCTTAAGCGCGCCCTCGCAGGCGTCATCAAAGAGGGTGGTGCGAACCTCGCGCTCGATGGCGGGGAACAGAAGTCTGTCGTATGCGTCGCGAATGGTAGCCATAAGGTAGGAGAGTGCGGGAGACTTCTTGTTGGTAATTACCTTGGAAACGATCTGCGCAATTCCCTCCTCCTCGGGAAGAGTGACTGCAACCTTAAGGAAGTCCTCGTTCTCGCCGCGGTTAATAGCAAGCACGCGGTGACCCTTGAGCTTCTTGATAGGCTCAGAGAAATCGTAGTAGTTCTCGTAAACAGAGGTCTCCTCGGTAGTACCCTTAGAGGAGAGAGAGCCATTGCTCATAGTGAACTCGCGAAGCATCTTTCTGATCTCTGCATTATTGGAGATATCCTCGGCAATAATGTCGGATGCGCCCTGAAGCGCTGCCTCTGCGGTAGGAACAGCCTTATCCTTCTCGTCGGAGATGACGATAAACTGCTCGGCGTATACTGCAATCTCGGGATCGTATACGTCGCGCTGCTCCATAATATATTCTGCAAGGGGCTCAAGTCCCTTGTCACGTGCAACCGATGCTCTGGTCTTTCTCTTGGGACGGTAAGGAAGATATATATCCTCAAGCTCCACAAGAGTCTTTGCATTATTCAGTGCGAATGTAATCTCGGGAGTAAGCTTGCCCTGTGCGTCAATGAGGTTAGAGATCTCCTCGCGGCGCTCGTCCATCTTACGAAGATAGTTGAGTCTGTCGTTAAGGTCACGAAGTGTGGCGTCGTCAAGACCGCCCGTCACTTCCTTACGGTATCTTGAAATAAAGGGAATAGTATTTCCCTCGTCGATAAGAGCAACGGTCTCCTTGACCTGCTCCTCTTTGATTTTAAATTCCTCTGCAAGAGTCTTTAAAATGTCCATTGATATTCTCCTTAATTATGTTATCCTTGGGATTCCAAGGCTTCGATTTCTTCTTTAGTCAGGTATCGCCATTCTCCGCGGGATAATGCGGAATCAAGCAGAATTCCGCCGAAGCTTATGCGCTCGAGGCTTGTCACTCGGTTGCTTCTCGAGGCTATCATACGCTTGATCTGGTGATATTTGCCCTCGGTAAGCACTATTCTGCCCGCCCGTCTTGTCTCGTCAAGATACAGCTCCGCAGGCTTGCACTCATAGCCGTCAGCAAGGGTAATACCACGCTCGAAATCCGTCTCTGCCCCTTTATCAAGCGGCTCAGCCGAGGTGAAACGGTACTCTTTTTTTACATGATGCTTCGGCGAGAGAAGCGAGTGTGCAAGCTGACCGTTGTTGGTCAGTATCATAAGTCCCACGGTGTCGCGGTCAAGTCTTCCAACGGGAAACAGCTCCCGGCGGCGAAGCTCATCGGGCAGCAGCTCTGTCACGTAGGGCAGGCTCTTATCGTCTGTTGCGCTGACGTAGCCCTCAGGCTTATTAAGCATAACGTAGGTGTATTTCTGATAGGTCACTTCCCTACCCATAAAGGTAAGTTGGCTCTTATCGGGATCAATATGGCGGGAGGCGTCCCTCTCGGGCGTGCCGTCCACATGGATGCCGCCAGCTTTCGCGACCTTTGCCGCCTCGCGCCTTGTACAGATGCCAAGCTCGGACAGAAGCTTATCAATTCTCATATCTTTACCTCGGCTTTCTTTCGCAAAATTAGGCGCAAATTACACCATTTTGTATTATACCATAAAAATATATATTTGTAAAGAGAAAAGAGTTAATTTGATAGCTTTTTTAACAAAAAAATCGCCCCGATTTTACTCGGGGCGACGTGTTTTAGCCGTTAGCTATCTGATTCTTTTTAAACTGAAGCATATAGAGATCGTAATATCTGCCGCGCAGTTTTAAAAGCTGATCGTGATTACCCTGCTCCACTATCTCGCCGTGGGAAAGAACGATTATCTTATCCGCGTGCTGAATGGTGGAAAGTCGGTGGGCAACGATAAGCATAGTGCCGATATTCATCATCTTTTCCAGCGAATCCTGAATAAGGATCTCGGTCTCGGTGTCGATATTTGCCGTAGCCTCGTCAAGAATCATAACGGCAGGCTTATGAACTATCGTTCTGGCAAAGGATAGCAGCTGACGCTGTCCTGCGGAGAAGTTATTACCTCTCTCACGCACCTCCTCGTCAAGTCCCTTTGACAGCTTGTTTATAAAGTGAGTAGCGTTTACGTAATCGCAGGTCTTCATAACCTCCTCATCGGTGATGGAGTCATCACGCAGGACGATATTGGAGCGGATTGTTCCCGAGAAGAGGAACACGTCCTGAAGCATCTGACCGAAGTGGCGACGTAGCGAGGATATTTTTATCTTCCTGATATTGATACCGTCGATAAGGATCTCACCCTTCTGGATATCATAATTTCGGCAGATAAGTCCCAGAATGGTGGTCTTACCCGAGCCTGTAGAGCCGACGAATGCAACCGTTTCCTTTGCGTTTACCTTAAAGGAAACGTCCTTCAGCACCCACTCGCCCTCGTTGTATGCGAACCAAACGTTCTTAAACTCAATATCCCCCTCAACGTGATCAAGCTCGATAGCATCGGGCTCGTCGACGACGTCGGGCTCTATATCAAGAACGGTAAAGATCTTCTCCGCCGAGGCAAATGCAGACTGCATCCAGTTAAACTGCTCTGCAAGATTCTGTATGGGATTAAAGAATCTCGAGATATACATATAGAATGATACGAGAATATCGGCGGTAATAGCCTGACCCAAGAACTCGGTCTCAGTGATATACCCCATACCCGAAAGGTAGAACAACGCCATAATCGAGGATATATAGAGCATATAAACCATAGGTCTGAAGATACCGAAAACGAATATCTGCTTATGCTTTGCCTTGCCGAGATTCCGGTTTTTCTCCTCGAACTCGGCTGCCTTGCGCTCCTCTCTGTTGAACACCTGTGTAATCTTCATACCCGACAGATTCTCCGAAAGGAAGGTGTTGATATCGGTGGTGCAGTCTTTTACGCGACGGTATGCGCGTCTTGAGAACTTTCTGAAAATAACCGTGAACAGAATGATAAAGGGAACGAAGCAAAGCACCATAAGAGTAAGCATATAGTTGAGGCAAAGCATTGCCACGAATACGCCTACGATGATAAAGCAATTCTTGATAAGGTTTACGAAAAGATTGGTGAACATCATAGAGATAGCTCCGGTGTCGTTGGCAACTCTGGTAACCAGCTTGCCCACGGGCATGGAGTTAAGCTGTCCGTGAGAGAGGCTCTCTATGTGTGTAAAGGTATCCTCACGGAGTGAGGAAAGGATCTTCTGTCCAATCTTCTGCAGAATAATCGACTGCAAATAGGTTGCTCCGAGGGAGATAAGAAGAATGCTTGCGTATACGATAATATATGCAAGCAGCTCGCTCATCTCAAAGCCGGAGCTTAACACCTTCTCTATTTTACCGATAAGAAGGGGGGAGAGAATGTCGTATGCGATGGATACGAGCATAATCAAGCCGACGAGAAGGAACTGAGGAATATAGGGCTTTGCATATCTCATAAGACGAACAAGGATTTCCGAGTCCTTCATATGTCTGTCAAATCCGATGGCCTCTTTTTTGTTCTTCATAGTAACGTATGCCACCACGAAGGCGATGGAGAACACACCTATAATAGCGCCAAGCACTAAAAGGGGATAAACTTCGTAAAGATCCATTACTCTGCCTCCTTTTCCTCGTCAAGCTTCTGCAGCTCAACGGTCTTTCTGTACTCTTCACAGGAGGAGATAAGCTCGTCGTGTGAGCCAACCGCAAGAATTCTGCCATCGTCAACGAAGATGATCTTGTCCATCTTCTCAACGGTGGAAACGCGGTGAGCTATAAGTATTGTGGTCTTGCCCTTTCGGGTTTCTCTCAAATTGGAGATAATAGTGCGCTCGGTCTCGGTATCAACCGCGCTTACCGAGTCGTCAAGAATAAGAATGGACGCGTTTTTCATAAGCGCGCGAGCAATGGAAATACGCTGCTTCTGTCCGCCTGAAACGGTGACGCCACGCTCTCCAAGTATGGTTTTGTACCCCTCGGTAAATTCAGAAATATTTCCATGTACGTCGCTGAGAGCGGCAAAGCGCTCCACATCCGCCGCGTTGTAATCATCCACCGCAAAAGCGATGTTGTTTTCTATTGTGTCGCTGAAAAGGAAGTTATCCTGGGGTACGTACGCGCAGGCGGAGCGGAGCGACTCTATAGAAATATCGTTCACGTCATGTCCGTCTACAAATACGGTTCCGTCGGGAACATTGTAAATTCTAAGCAGAATGTCAACTATAGTTGTCTTTCCCGCACCGGTTTTGCCGATTATACCAACATTTTCCCCGGCATTTATCTTAAAGGATACGTTTGCAAGCGCATCGTAATCCGCCTCCGGATAACGGAAGGTAAGACCTTTAAACTCAATATCTCCCTTTACAAAATCAACAGTCTTTACACCCGCCCTGTCCATTACGTCAATGGGAGTATCAAGCAGCTCGCTTACGCGTTTTAACGATGCCTTTCCACGCGAACCCATATCAATAAGCTGTGATATCGCCATAACCGGCCATACGATAGAATTAAAATAGCTTATAAATTCGATAAGCTGACCTGCATTAAACACCTCGGTATATACAAGATATCCACCGTATCCGAGAATTACACAAATAACAGACTCTACGAACAGAGTCACTGAAATATGCAGAAGAACCGAGGAGCGTGTGTATTCCACGTTAGCCTTTTCATTATCCTTGTTCAGCTTTTTGAACGCCCAAAGCTCACGGAATTCCTTAACGAACGCCTTAATGACCGCGATGCCCGAGAAATTTTCCTGAGCAAAGTCGGAAAGTGCGGAAAAAGCCTCCTGCCTTCTCTCCCATTTTTTTGTCATATACTGTCCTACGACGGTACCGATAATAAGCAAAAATACCATGGGTATAAGTGTTAGCAGGGTTAGCATCAAATTCATCTGCGCCATTTTGGCAATGGCAAGTCCGCCGAGAAGCAGTGCGTCAAAGAACATCAGTACACCGTCGCCAAAGCACTCCTGAATAGTGTCAAGGTCGTTGGTGTAGTAGGACATCATATTACCTACCTTGTTCTTGTGATAGAACTGCTGGGAAAGATGCTTTGAATGATTGAACATTTTAGAGCGTATATCGGTCTCAACCTTAATACCCGCGCCAAAAAGGCAAATTCTCCATAAGAATCTGCAGAACACCATAGCGAGAACTATGTACAACATAGGTCCGCAGACGTGCTCTACGAGGAACTTCATATCAAATGGAAGAACCTGTCCGTCCACCTCTACCTGCCCGAATTCAAGACCGTTTATAACCATACGGTACAGCTCGGGAATCTCAAGCTGAAGAAGATCAACTAAAAGGAGCGCCAGAATGCCAAGTAAAAGCATATGCGCGTATTTGAAATAATATTTGTTGATGTGTTTGCCGAAAATCAAACCGGTCGCCTCCTTTTCGTAAATATTTATGCATTTTATATCATATCACAAAAGATTTCATTTTTCAATACTTTTCCCATTATTTTATTTATAAACATTTTATAAAAAAGTAGAATCATTAATTGATAAAATATTGACAATACGGCTCGAATATTGTATAATTAATGCATAAAAATTTTATTGAAAGGAATAGATACTATGGCTAACATAGATCCTAAGTACGAGGCCCTGTTTACCCCTTGGAAAATAGGCAACGTAGAGATCAAAAACCGTATCGTTATGTGTCCTATGGGCGGTACGTCGCTGTTCGGTTGGTTTGAGCTGACCGGCTGTGGCTTTGACAAGGAGGCGGCAAAGCTTTTCCTTGAGCGAGCAAACAACAACGTAGGTCTTATTATCCCAGGTATCGCTCCCCTGCGCGACACCTTCTGGGGTAAATGGCTTTGGCAGAATCCCAAGATGTTCGAGGAGCTTAAGGTATTTATGGATGAAATCCATAAGACAGGTGCAAAGCTCTTTGTTCAGCTTACCGCAGGTATGGGACGCTCCTGGGCTATCACCGAGCTTGTAGGCCCTCTCCACAAGAACAAGGTCACAAGAGCGCTTATCAAGCCCATTCTTGACACAAGTCACGAGCTGGCATCTCCCTCCGAGCAGCCTGCCCGCTGGGCGCCCGACATTATATGCCCCGAGATGACCAAGGAGCAGATTCACGAGATCATTGAGGCATTCGCAAAGACTGCAAAGCTCTGCATGGATGCAGGCGTTGACGGCGTTGAGGTTCACGCGGTACATGAGGGCTATCTTCTCGACCAGTTTGCAATAGAGTTCTTCAACAAGCGTACCGACGAGTACGGTGGAAGCTTTGAGAACAGATACCGCTTTGCAGCAGAGGTAGTTAAGGCTATCAAGGCAGAGTGTGGCAAGGACTTCCCCGTTTCGCTCCGTTACTCTGTTGAGTCTAAGATGAAGGGCTTCCGCGTGGGCGCAGTTCCCGGTGAGGAATACACCGAGGTTGGACGTACCATGGAGGAATCCGAGAGAGCCGCAAGATATCTTCAGGATGCAGGATACGATATGCTTAACGCCGACAACGGTACTTACGACTCTTGGTACTGGGCGCATCCCCCGATGTATATGCCCCAGAACTGTAACCTCGAGGACGTAGCGCACATCAAGAAGTTCGTTGACATTCCCGTAGTATGCGCAGGCCGTATGGAGCCCGAGGTTGGAGCTGCGGCTATTGCTGAGGGCAAGATCGACGGCGTTGGCGTGGCAAGACAGTTCCTTGCTGACGGCGAGTGGATCACCAAGCTTATCGAAAACAGACTTGAGGACATCAGACCCTGTATCTGCTGTCACGCCGGCTGCTTCAATTTCTCCTCCTCCAAGGGACACTATAACACGCAGGATCTTACCGATACGATGGGACTTGCGCGTTGCGCGATCAATCCCCAGACCATGCAGTCGAAGAAGTATTACGTTAAGCCCGCGAAAAAGAGAAAGAGCGTTGCCGTTGTTGGCGGCGGTATCGGCGGTATGGAGGCCGCTATTCTCCTTGCAAAGCGCGGTCACAGCGTGACTATCTTCGAGAAGAGCGACAAACTTGGCGGCGTATTTATTGCTGCGGCCGCTCCCTCCTTTAAGGAAAAGGACCGCGAGCTTATCGCCTGGTACAGACGCGAGGTTGCAAAGCTTCCTATCGAGGTCAAGCTTAACACCGAGATCAAGGACATAAGCTTTATCAAGGCTGACGAGATAATTATTGCAACGGGCGCTACCGCGAAGAGAATTCCTATTCCCGGCGCGGAAAATGCAGTTGAGGCAGTTGACTACCTTCTTCAGAACAAGACGGTTGGCGAGCGCGTAGTTGTTATTGGCGGCGGACTTACAGGATGCGAGATCGCTTATGACCTCTACCTCCAGGGCAAACAGCCTACCATCGTAGAGATGCAGGACGATCTTATCACCACCCCCGGTGTTCCGCTGGCAAACACCTCCTTCCTTCGCGATTTCTTCAATGCAAATCAGGTGCCCGTACATCTTGAAACAGGTGTAAAGGAGATCAAGGACGGCGCGGTTGTTATCGCGGATAAGGACGGACACACAAGCGAGATCGAGTGCGACTCCGTAATCCTCTCGGTCGGCTACAACCCTGCACCTCTTGCAAAGAAGTCAAAGCACGTTCACGTTATCGGCGATGCGGCAAGCGTTGGCAATCTCAGAACAGTTATCTGGGGCGCATGGAACGTAGCTATGAAGATTTAAACTGTAATTTGACAACCATACTTTACAAAAGGAGTAAATATTATGCGACTTACTGCTCATCAGCAGGAAATGCTTGACGGTAAATATGGCGAGACTAAAGCCAAGGTTATGAAAACGCTGGTAATGTACGGCGAGACCTTTGGCGCTGAGGATATGGTAGCTGTGACAAGCGAGTACAACCACCTTGTCACCTCCTTCGGCCTCAAAGTAATGTCCCCCGTATACGATCTTATGCAGAGACTCGTTGACGACGGTGTGGCATCCGAACAGAAGTTCTCTATGGACCCCCGCCCTCTCGACAAGAACGTTCCCGCAAGCTTCCTTCAAAATTTTGTATTCAATAAATTTATGTATACCAAGCAGGATACATATGAAAAGCAACTGGAAAAGCTCGGCCTTATGAACAAGGACGCTTTCACCTGCACCTGTTATATGGACGAGGTAGGAAACAAGCCCAAGATGGGCGATATCCTCTCCTGGTCGGAGTCCTCGGCGGTAGTTTACGCCAACTCGGTTCTCGGCGCGAGATGCAACAGAAACTCGGGAATTATGGACATTATGGGCTCTATCGCAGGCTACGTTCCCAACTTTGGTTTGCTGACCGACGAGGGCAGACGCGCTACCTGGATCATCAAGGTTGAGACCACGAAGAAGCCCGATGCGCAGCTCCTCGGCTCTGCTATCGGTATGAAGGTAATGGAGGACGTTCCCTACGTTTACGGCCTCAATCAGTATCTTGGCAGCGAGCTTGACGATGCGGCTTGTACATATCTTAAGGACTTCGGTGCGGCTACCGCATCCAACGGCGCGGTTGGTCTCTATCATATTCACGATCTTACCCCCGAGGCAAAGCTCCACGGTGAGAAGCTTATCGCTGAGGGCGCGCCGGTTTACGTTATTGACGATGCTGAGCTTCAGCGCGTTAAGGACAGCTATCCTGTAATCTGGAAGAATCCCGATGCCACTCCCAAGCTCTGCTTTATGGGTTGTCCCCACATGAGCCTTGAGCAGCTCAAGAGCTGGACTGACAAGGTTGAGGCGGGACTCAAGGCAGCGGGAAATAAGGAGGTAGTAATACCCACAGTATTCACCGCAGCACCCGCAGTGCTCGCTGAGTTTGAGAGGACCGAGTATGCGGCAAGACTTAAGAAGTGCGGAGTTATCACATCCTATATCTGTCCTCTGATGTATATGAATAACCCCCTCTGCAAGACCATGCCTGTAATCACCTCGTCCAACAAGCTTCGTACTTATACAAGCGCAAAGTATCTCTCGGACGACGAGATACTTGTAACAATTACAAAGGGAGGTAAGTGATAATGCGTAAGTTTAAAGGCAGAATAATCACTCCCGGTACTGCAAAGGCGACCGCTGTAGTCACCCACGGTGGCTTTAACACCCTGGCATCTATGCAGATGGGCCTTCAGTTCGGTGACAAGCAGGTAAAATGCTCTGATCAGTCTAACCCCGAGATATACAAGCTCCCCCTTGCGGGCTCGGCACTTTGCCTGCCCCAGACCATCGGCTCTACAACGGGCGGCCTCGTTCTCTATTGCGCCTGCGCTATGGAGCGTCAGCCCGCGTGTATGCTCTTCTCCAAGTCTATCGACAGCCTTGCAGCTGCGGGATCTATCCTTGCATCGGTATGGCTTGACGGCATCAAGATGCCCGTTATCGACAATCTTGGCGACGAGTTCCTCGAGTACGTAAAGAACGGTATGACCGTCACCGTCGAAGAGGACGGCACGGTAGTCGTTGAGTAAATATACACTTTTAATACAAGAAAACCCGACCTTTCGGTCGGGTTTTCTTTGTTTTATTTGGTTTTGGTTATTCAGCGTTGTTCTGCTGGGCAGCCTTGCCGCCTACGAAGCCTGCGAGGAGAGAGCCAAGGTCGATGCCTGTGGACTCCTTCATACCCTCCATAATCTGACTTGTGGAATTCATAACGTCACCGACAAGCTTTGTGGAATTGCCGTCACCGTACATAACGATACGGTCGGTCTGAGCAAGGGGAGCGGCTGCATTCTTAACGACCTCGGGAAGAGCGGTAAGATACATCTCAAGGACGGATGCCTCACCCATCTTCTTCTGCGCCTCCGCCTTCTTCTCAATAGCCTCAGCCTCTGCGAGACCCTTAGCGCGAATACCCTCAGCCTCCTGCTCCATTGCATAACGAATAGCATCAGCCTCAGCCTTCTTAGCCTCAGCCTCCTTCTTAGCCTCATATGCGCGTGCATCTGCCTCGCGCTGACGCTTGATAAGCTCTGCCTCTGCACGTCTCTCGGACTGGTACTTAAGAGCGTCCGCCTGCTTCTTGATCTCGGCATCAAGCTCGCGCTCCTTGATAGCGATCTCCTTCTCCTTAAGCTCTGCCTCTTTCTCGCGACGGGCGATGTCTGCATTGGTTCTGGCGATCTCTATGGTCTTACGCTGCTCCTCCTGCTGAATGGAGTATGCCGCGTCTGCCTCCGCACGCTTTGTATCTGCGCGAACCTTCATCTCTGCCTGCTGAACTGCGAGAGCTGCATCCTGCTCTGCAATCATCTTTTCAGCCTCAACCTTTACGGCGTTCGCCTCCTGCTGTGCCTGAGAGGTAGCGATAGCAATATCTCTCTGCGCGTTTGCCTTTGCGATCTGCGCGTTCTTTCTGATCTGCTCAACGTTGTCAATACCCATATTTTCAATGGTACCTGCGCCGTCCTTGAAGTTCTGAATATTGAAGTTTACGACCTCAATACCAAGCTTCTCCATATCGGGCACAACGTTTTCGGTGATCTTCTTTGCAACGCCCTGACGGTCCTGGACCATCTCTTTAAGCCCGACAGAGCCCACGATCTCACGCATATTACCCTCAAGAACCTGTGTGACGAGGGTGACCATTTCAGCGCGTGTCTTACCGAGGAGTGCCTCGGCTGCGCGCTTCAGAAGCTCGGGGTCAGAGGAGATCTTAATGTTGGCAACACCGTCAACCGTCACGTTAATGAACTCGTTGGTGGGAACTGCCTCGCTGGTCTTTACGTCAACCTGCATAACGCCAAGGGGTAGCTTATCAAGACGGGTGAAGAAAGGCATTCTCCAGCCAGCCTTACCGATAAGTATGCGCTTCTTTCCAAGGCCGGAAATAATATACGCGGTATCTGGGGGCGCTTTAAGATAGCCTGCGGCTACCAGAAAGACCGCGAGAGCGAGAATTACGAGAATTACTGTTATAACGGGATGCATAGTTTTTCCTCCTGAATTTATATATTTTTTTATTTAGTTTACGAAGGTTATAGGCCAAATATGCAAAAAGACTTCCAGCGTGGCAAACACACTGAAAGTCTTGATTAATCATATTGATCGCGCACACCAGAGCATCTGCAGCTGCCGTCCTGACGATGTGCGCCATTGCCTTTCGGCAACGTTCTACTCCCTTTCGGTATATTAATTGTACCACATTGTTAATAAAATGTCAAGGTTTTTTGAGTAAGATTTCGCCGATTTGTAGCATTGCACAATTTTGAAAATCAAAATTGTATATCTTGCATAGTTTTACTTTTCGACGCTTGTTTCCTCTATTTGCGCTACCTTTTCATCCTTCTTTTTCTGCCTTTTTTCTATATACTTGTTGCCGAAGATTATACCGAGAATGGAGATAAGCGCGGTAATGATGAACACTATCACCGCCATAACGTAGTCGCCCTCTGCCACACTGTCACCGAGAATGGTGGAGGTGATTATGGAGGGAATACGGGCAAAGGTGGCGATAAGCAGATACTTCACGGGGTGAATGGGCGCAACAGGTGCGATATATGTAAGCGCATCCTTTGGCGTTCCGGGAATAAAGAACAGAATAAAGACGGTAAGCTCTACCTTATTCTTATCAGATAGGAACTTATACTTGGTCAGGTCGTCTGTGCCTACCATCTTTTTGACGAAGCGCATACCCAGCTTTCTCACCACGAAATATATGGTAGCCGTTCCGATAAATATGCCAAGAAGGCAGGTGAAGGTGCCAAGCCAGGGGCCCCACACGTAGCCGAGAATAAGCTCGACGGGCTCGCCGGGAATAAAGGCTACGAATATCTGCAACAGCTGAATAGCAAGGGTTGCAAGCCAGCCCCAGAAACCGATGCCGTCAATCCACTCCTTAAACTGCGCCCTGCCCTCGTCGGTGGCAAGCCCCTCAATATATGGCCAGAAGATTATAGTGACAACACCCATAATCGCGACGAATATTATAATCGGTATTGAATTTTTAATCAATTCCTTAATGTCAAGCTTTTTCTTTTCACTCATTTTCTGATACCTTAAGTTAGAATATATATAATAATATATACTTATATTAACATACAGGTCGATTTTTGTCAAGAAATAAATAGTAAAGATGTTGACACACATATTTGTTCCGGGCTGATTTTGCAAGCGTAGATTGCATAAGAGAATGCTTAAAAAATTGCGCAGAAGCGCAAGGGGCGCACGAAGCTGTATTTTCATACAGCGAACCAACCGCTTGGCGCTAAAAAAGACCCACATTTCTGCGGGTCTTTTTGTGTTGTTCTGATGAATGCGTATCTGCAAAGCAGATTTTGAGATAGAATACGCGCCCGCGAGATGAAGGCGTAGTTGCCTACGTCGATTCTCACGGACGCGCATTATAGCCAAAATATGCGAGCAGAGATTATGCGAGCTCTGCGAAGTACTTAATAGTTCTAACCATCTGGCTGGTGTAGGAGTTCTCGTTATCGTACCAAGAAACTACCTGTACCTGATAGGTATCCTCGTCGATCTTTGCAACCATGGTCTGGGTGGAATCGAAGAGAGAGCCAAAGCGCATACCGATTACGTCAGAGGAAACGATGGGATCTACGTTGTAGCCGTAGGACTCGTTTGCAGCAGCCTTCATTGCAGCGTTGATGCCGTCAACGGAAACGTCCTTACCCTTAACAACTGCTACAAGGATAGTGGTAGAGCCGGTGCAGGTGGGAACTCTCTGAGCGGAGCCGATAAGCTTGCCGTTGAGCTCGGGGATTACAAGACCGATAGCCTTTGCAGCGCCGGTGGAGTTGGGAACGATGTTCTGTGCGCCTGCGCGAGCACGGCGAAGGTCACCCTTTCTGTGAGGACCGTCAAGGATCATCTGGTCACCGGTGTAAGCGTGAACAGTGGTCATGATACCGCTCTGGATAGGAGCGTAATCGTTAAGAGCCTTTGCCATAGGAGCAAGGCAGTTGGTGGTGCAGGAAGCTGCGGAGATGATCTGATCGTCAGCGGTAAGGTTCTCGTGGTTAGTACCGTAAACGATGGTCTTGAGGTCGTTGCCTGCGGGAGCAGAGATAACAACCTTCTTTGCGCCTGCGTTGATGTGAGCCATGGACTTCTCCTTAGAGCAGTAGAAGCCGGTGCACTCGAGAACAACGTCTACGCCAAGCTCGCCCCAAGGGCAGTTAGCAGCGTCCTTCTCTGCATAGATCTTAAGGGTCTTGCCGTCAACGGTGATGGTGCCTGCAGCGTCATCAGACTCTACAGTGTGGCCCATTGCAAGGTAGTTGCCCTGTGCTGTGTCGTACTTAAGAAGATGCGCGAGCATCTTGGGGGAGGTGAGGTCGTTGATAGCTACGATCTCGTAACCCTCTGCGCCGAACATCTGTCTAAAAGCGAGACGTCCGATACGGCCGAAGCCGTTAATTGCAACCTTTACATTTGCCATTTTGAAAATCCTCCAATAATATAAAAATTTAATAAAAATCAATCCAAATATGAAAGTTCCCTTTCATACCACATTACATTGTAGCACATTTTTTTACATTATGCAATAGGTTTGCCAAATTTTTATCAATTTCAGCACTTTTTTTATTTCGCCGTATTTTCACATATAATATTTGTACATTTTTGCGTCTAAACTATTGAAAAATGGGAAATTATATGATATACTACTGTCATACATAACAGAGTAGGACGGTATGCGTTCAGTGCCGAGTGGACGGGGAGTTGTCACTTGGACGAAAGGCTTATTTGCCGCGGTATACCCTCCGCATCCCACTGTTGCCAATAGACTATTGGGAATACTATGCCCACTTGCCTCGCGGTACGGAGATGTAAATCTGTGTCACGGAGGTGTTTTTTTATGTCAAAAATTTCAAAAAATCTGAAATTGACCGTATATCTTGCTCTGCTGACGGCTATCAGCATTATCTGCGGCAAGTATCTCGCCATAAGGGGTGGAGATATTATGCGCTTCAGTCTTGAGAATATGCCTATCATCTTTGCGGGCGTGGCGTTCGGTCCCGTCGCGGGGGGAATTGTCGGACTTGTAGCCGATCTTGTGGGTTGCCTTATGGTTAGCTACACCATAAATCCCTTGGTGGCCCTCGGTGCGGCATCCATCGGCGTTGTGTCGGGTGGAGTTTCATATCTTCTGAAGAGAACGAAGATTGACCGAAGATTTATTACCGCTATTTCCGTGGCCGCAGCCCATCTTATCGGCTCGGTTATTATTAAGACGGTCGGTCTTGCATCTTATTATGATATGCCCTTTGCTATTCTGATGATATGGCGGGTTATAAACTACGTAATAGTTGGCACGATAGACGGATTTGTGCTGTATATTCTGCTAAAAAACAAGGAAATACAGAGGCACGTGCGAGAGCTTGGAGGAAAAAACGATGACCTACGAGGAAGCAATTGAATATATACACGGTGTCAGCAACTTTTTCTGCAAGCCGGGGCTTGATAGAATAAGAGAGCTTTGCCTTGGGCTTGGCGATCCGCAGAAAAAGCTGAAGTTTGTCCACGTGACAGGTACCAACGGCAAGGGCTCGGTTTGCTCTATGCTAAGCTCGGTGCTTTCTGAGGCGGGATATAGAGTTGGACTTTTCACATCTCCATACGTTCTCGAATTTAACGAGAGAATGCGAGTAAACGGTGAGAAT
This sequence comes from Clostridia bacterium, assembly GCA_017522795.1. Taxonomy (GTDB): domain Bacteria; phylum Bacillota; class Clostridia; order Oscillospirales; family CAG-272; genus UBA1740. Next base: position 45,052 of record JAFWXZ010000047.1, read on the forward strand.
ATATCGAACGACAAGCTTACCGCCCTCACAGAAAAAGCAAGGGCTGTAGCAGAAAAAATGGCCGACAGACCTACCGAATTTGAGCTTATCACGGCGATTGCATTTGAGTATTTTTATAAAGAAAAATGCGATTTGGTTATCCTTGAGGTTGGAATGGGTGGAAGATATGATGCTACCAACATTATTGACTCCTCCCTGCTCTCCGTAATAACGGGAGTTTCCATTGATCACACCGCCTTTCTCGGTGACACAGTAGAGAAAATAGCCTACGAAAAGGCAGGTATTATAAAGCCGAATTCATGCGCGCTTTACGGCGGTGATGATATATTTGCCGAGGCCATTATTGCAGATGAAGCAAGCAAAAAGCAAACTATACTTTGCAAAACCGACTATTCAAGATTGAGAGTTCTATCAAGCGACCTGAGTGGAACTACCTTTGATTACAGGTCGAGATCGGGACTTGAGGTTTCACTTCTTGGAAGCTATCAGCCGAAAAACGCGGCTATCGTTCTTGACACCTTAGATAACCTGTCAGGCATCGGGCTTCACGTCAGCGAGGACGCCATAAGACGAGGACTTAAAAAGGCGCGGTGGCCTGCGCGATTTGAGATAATCGGGAAAGAGCCTCTCGTTATCTTCGACGGGGCGCACAACCCCCAGGGCATCACCGCAGCAGTGGACAGCATCAAGGCATACTTCGGTGACAGGCGCGTAGTTATTATGAGCGGCGTGCTGCGGGACAAGGACTACGGGGCAATAGCCGACAGTCTGTCGGCGGTGGCTGCCGAGGTTTATGCCATTACTCCCGATTCCCCTCGCGCGCTGAGCGCCGAGGAATATGCCAACGTTATCGGAAAAAGGGGCGTCGCTGCTACGCCTTGCCTATCCGTTGCAGAAGCGCTAACTCTTGGAAAGAGCAAGGCAAAGGAGTTAAACACCGCTCTCTTCTGTCTTGGCTCGTTGTACACCTACGGTGACGTTATTAACGCTTTGAAATAGCAAAAGCGGCGCCGCTTGGCGCCGTTTTTCATTATAGATTACTTTTTCAGGTTTGCGTGTACGGAGTATTCCTCAACATCGAGAATTGTCTCGCCATCGATCTGCAAAGCGCAGGGCTTGTCAAACTTGACGGTGATATCTGTTCCCTTCATTATTCTTATGTACTTGGTGTGCTTTACGTGCTCTCCCTTGAATATCTTGGGGAAGATGAGCAGCGTGGTAAGAGCGCTGGAACCCTCAAAGGTCATAAAGGTGACGCGACCGTCGCCAAGTCTGTCCTGATCGGGAGTTGCCATCATACCGCCACCGAAATAACGGCCAAACATAGTGGGAGCAACCCAAACCTTCTTAAAATTATATTCCTTGTCATCTATTGTGACGGTAGCGTTTCTCGGCTTGTAGGCATATTATAGCACGTAATATTTCATAACAGTTCTCCTTGGTGGTTACTTTGCGCAAAACGTCGAAATTTGTACAACTTTGTGATTTTAGCACTTTTTGCCGTTTTCTTCAACATTTCAGGAGCCAAATTAACAGTTTATTAATAAAATTAAGAAGCAAAAGTCACGATTTTTTACATTAAAATTAGTTAATAATATAAAAACAAGAATAAAGGAAAAGAAAAATGCAAGGAAACATCAAGCAAATAAAGGCAAGAGAAATTCTCGATTCCAGAGCTAATCCCACCGTAGAGGCAAGTGTTGTGCTTGAATCAGGGGCGGTCGGAGTCGCAAGCGTTCCCTCGGGAGCATCTACAGGAGTTCACGAGGCGCACGAGCTTCGCGACGGAGATAAAGCCCGTTTTGGCGGTCGGGGAGTTCTTCGGGCGGTAAGGAACGTAAACGAAATCATCAGTCCCGCGCTTAAAGGTAAGGATTCCTCAGCTCAAGCGGAAATTGATAGAATAATGACCGAGCTTGACGGAAGTGAAAACAAATCAAGGCTTGGCGCAAATGCAATTCTGGCGGTGTCGCTGGCAAGTGCGAGGGCGGCAGCCTCATTCGCGGGAATAGAGCTTTACGAATACCTCTCCACCTCGGGCGGTGGACGGATGCCCACGCCTATGTTCAATCTGCTAAACGGCGGCGCGCACGCGTCGAATAATATTGATATTCAGGAGTTTATGGTTGTTCCCCACGGACTTGATCTGCCTGAGGCAATCAGAGCGGGTAGCGAGATATACCACACTCTCGGCAGACTTTTGCGTAGGCGGGGTCTGTCCACGGGGGTGGGTGACGAGGGTGGCTTTGCGCCCGATCTTGCAAACGACGAGGAGGCCATTGCCCTGCTCTGTCAGGCTATAACCGAAAGCGGCTACAGCACCGACAAGGTGGGTATTGCCCTTGACGTAGCATCTAGCGAATGGTACGAAAACGGCAGATATATTCTGCCTAAAAGAGGCGCCGAGCTCAGCCGACGTGAGCTTATCGACTACTACCTGCGCCTATGCGACAAATACCCTATTATCTCTATTGAGGACGGCTTTGCCGAGGATGATTTCGATGGTTGGCAGGATGTTACCCTTGCCCTTGGAAAACGATGCATGCTTGTAGGTGACGATCTTTTCGTGACAAACGAAAAAAGGCTTCGTGAGGGAATATCCCTCTCCATAGGCAACGCAATTCTGATAAAGCCAAATCAGATAGGCAGCCTCAGCGAAACGATGAGCGTAATCAAGTTGGCGCGAGACAGAGGATATGAATTTATCATATCCCACCGATCGGGCGAGACCACCGACACATCTATTGCCGATATTGCGGTAGCTACGGGGGCAAAATTCATCAAAACGGGTGCGCCCTGCCGCGGCGAGCGAGTGGCAAAGTACAACAGACTCCTTGAAATATACGAAAGACTGTCAGGCAATTAATATCTACCTTTTATATATAAAGGCGGACTCGGTTTCCCGAGTCCGCCAAAACTTTTTTTAGCCGATTATTTTTTTGTTATCAGCAAAGGATCCACCAAGGTCTGCGGAACTTCTTTGTAGCAACAGCCACGATGGTAGTGATAATGCAAAGAGCAGCAATACCTATGCAGATAATGATTATCTTATTATTATCGTTACCGTCCTTACCCTCGGCCTTAACGCCTGTGTCAACGCCGTCGATCCACCAGTTGCCGTTCTCACCGATGTAAGGAGTATCGCCGTCCTCACCGTCAGCACCGGGCGCGCCTGTCTCGCCCTTGATAGCCTCAGCCTTAACGCCTGTATCAGCTCCGTCGATGAACCAGTTGCCGTTCTCGCCAATGGTGATAACGGGAGTGTGTCCGTCCTTACCGGGAACACCCTGAATACCCTGGATACCCTGTGCGCCCTGAGCGCCGTTGGTAACGGTGAAGGTGGTCTTGGTTCCGTCGGTATAGGTAATGGTGTAGGTATCTACAAGTCCGTCAATGCCTGTCTTGCTTATGTCGGAGATACCGTTACCTGTCTCGCCCTTAACACCCTGAGCCTGCATACCTGTATCAACGCCGTCGATATGCCACTTGCCGTTCTGGATAGTGATAACAGGAGTATGTCCGTCGTCACCCTTTTCACCCTGGATACCATTAATGCCGTTAGCACCGTTGGTAACGGTGAAGGTAGACGTGGTTCCATCGTTATAGGTGATCGTGTAGGTATCAACAAGGCCGTCAGCCGATGTAGATGTCAGAGAGATGCTTACAATACCTCTACCGTTGGTGACGGTGAATTCAAATTCGGTATCGTCGGTATAAATAATGGTATAAGTGTCAACAAGACCGTCTGTGGTCTTATTGATGGACTTAATGCCCTTACCGTCCTTACCAAGAGCCTTTATGCCTGTGGGAGTGCCGTCGATACACCACTCACCGTTCTCAATAGTGATAACGGGAGAATGTCCGTTGGTACCGTTTGTAACTGTGAACTCGCTTGTAGAGCCGTCACTGTAGGTGATAACGTAAATGTCCTTATTGCTTTCGGTTCTGTCATACTCAACGCTTACGATGCTTCTTGCAACGGGAACGTTGATAGTAATCTCTGTGCCGTCGGAGAATGTGATAACGTAATTATGAGATACAACAAACTCGCCATCCTTAACAGGCTGCTTATCGTAGCTTGTGATGGTGATGCTCTGACCGTTCTCGCCCTTGGCAAGCACACCTGTCTTAACGTCGTCAAAGTACCAGTATCCGTCATCGCCGATGTAGTAAAGCGACTTGGCAGTTACGTCAACCATGCCGGGAGTGGTAGAATCCTTGGTTACGTAGCCCTTCTTATTAAGAGCAGACTCATAATCATCTCTTACGGAGAGAGATATATTGTCTACGGGACCCGAGTAAATAACATCGCCTGCGCCGAGCTCGAACTCTGCGTCAAGGATTGCGATAACGTTGGTTACGTCGTCCATAGTAAGCACGGTCTGTGCAACAGCCACACCGCCACTTCTCGCGTTCTGTGCCATAGCGGGATCAGATACGATAACCTTACCGATAAGCTCAAATGTCACGTTCGATGCGGTGATGTTGAATGCAACATCCGCCTTAGAGGTGATATCAAATGCGCCTGTATTAATTGTAAGAGACTCGCTAATGTCAAGAGTCTTGGTAATAGTATCGTTTGCAAGGAGATTGATCACGTCATTCGCCTGTGCATCTGCAACAGCGTCCGCAAGAGATGCATAGCCGTATCCAGTTCTGTCGATCTTTGCAACGGCGTCTACTACATAATAGCTTTCGCCGTCCTGCTTAAGAGCAAGGCCGTCTACAAGGAGAGCAAGATCAAGATCTGTGTTGAAGGTACCGCCGGAGATGAAGCTGATTTTTCTTCCACCGCCTTCGTCAGCAGATGTGATAGAATCATAGCCTTCTGCTGAAATGAATGTACCTCCCGTAATAGATACGGTTCCAATCTCCTGATATCCACTAGTACCGCCAATGTTTTCAATGGAAACAGCCGCCAATGTTTTGCCCTCGAAGGTTCCGCCGGAAATTTCAAGAGAGCCGGAAAGGAAGCCTATAGCATCTCCGCCATAACCGCCTGCTCCGTTACCTACGAAGGAGCCTCCTGTAATAACAAGTGTACCTTCCTGAGGATGATATATAGCTGATATATCACCTATAAACTGACCGTCATTTATTTCTATGTATGTGTTATCTCTGGAGCCATTACCGGCGATAGCATAATATCCGCCAAGGTACTTACCTGCATTAACCGTAAGCTTAGCGCACTCGCCTGTATCGGAATCACCATATCTTGTAAGGTTGATCGCAATAAGAAGCTCGCTTGCATCAAGGCAACCGCCGCCTATGCTATCGTTAATAGTAAGATCTGTTCCGCGAGTAACACAAATTATAGACTGGTTATATTGGTTAGGAACGTAATCATCCGCAGAAGTAACGGTCTTACCGTTGAGATCGATAGTGAACTTAACAGCAGGAGCAACCGCAGTTGCGGAAAGCTTGAAGTCGCGGGCAAGAACAATAGTCTCGCCGTTTTCTACTGCATTGAATGCATCCTGAAGGGTTAAGTAATAATCGTTGCCGATAGAGGCTACTGCCTTGGTAAAGGTAAGTCTGCCATTTCCATCAACGGTAGCAAACAGATCTTCACAATTAATAACCTCAATTTCACCGGTGAATTCGGAAAGATCTGCATCTATAACCTGACCAATAGAATCATTGTAATCTGCGGCATCAATGACTATCTTACCCGAACCGGTAATTTTACCTGTTGTAATCAAGCTGTTAACATCAACGTTTATGGTGCCGTTGTTTTCGATCCACTGGTAAGAATCCACCTTAGAATCATATACGTTGAGGCTTGTGCCTGTGCTCACTGTAAGTCTACCAACTTCATTAGCAGAATTTATCTTAACGTAAGCACCGTTCTTTACAGTCAGGCTGTCGCCGGACCAACGAATATAGATAATCGCATCCTGCATATCAGGAGTAGTGTTATACTCGCCGTCAGTTCTGCCACCGTCTACTATGACAGTTCCACCGCGAAGATCATCAATTACACCCTGCAGCTTAGAGCCGGGTTCAACGGTAGTTACACTATAGTAGAAGAAGCAGTTAGCTTCGGTAACTGATTTAATAAACGAGTTATTAGCAAGTCTAACGTTACCCTCAAACATATACTGATCGGTAACTACAATATTTACGCCATCAAATGTGAATTCACCGTTATTAGTACGTTTACCTGTGTAAAGATCATAGAAATAGTATGCCTTATTTCCGTTTTCTTGCTTAAGGATAACACTGTCAAAAATGCTTTGATAAAGCAGATCAAAGTTATCGGCCGTAGAAGCATCATTTTCGCCAACTATAGTGATAACAAGATCCTTAACAGCTGCAGTCTTTGCTGTCTCAAGAGCCTTTGCAACAGTGATATAGTAATTCTCTCCTACCTTAGCAGCAGCCTTAGTGCCACAGCCATTATCACAGGTTATATTTGTAGTGAACTTATGGCCCTTAGGCTCGCCGGAGGTAGCGCCGCACTCATTACAGGTCTGAGGAGCGGTACAGGTATTACCTGCCCAATCGTGGTCTGAAACGTTTTCCTTACCGCAAACGTCACAGTTGTGGTCTCCGTCACCTGTCGCATCGGAGCACTCCTCAAGAACTTCGCCACAGCCGTAATCACATACGTGGTTGTTGTCGGTTGCGGAATCCTTATGCTCGCCTATTTTCACAGAGCAGCCGTAATCACATGCGTGATCCTTGTTTGTATCTACGTGATCTCCTATTGCCACGGAACAGCCGTAATCACAAGCGTGATCCTTGTTTGCATCTACATGGTCGCCCTGAGCAACACCGCAGTTGTTGTCACAAACGTGGTCTTTATTTTCGTCCTTGTGACCGAGAGCATTGATTATATACTCGTTATTATTTTCTGAGCCGTCTGTAGCATCTTCTGTTGCCTCGGTGTCAAAGTAAAGATTACAAACAGTACACTTCTTGTGTGCCTCATTACCCGCCTCGGTACAAGTGGGTGCGTCGTAGTCGATTTCATCGAAGGTGTGACCTGAAGCAGCAATATCAAAGGTGTTTAATGCGCTTCCTAAAACTCCTCCCTCGGTATAATTTCCAGCTTCGCTAAGGAAATAAATATTACATCTTGTACACTGCTTATACGCCTGATTGCCCTTCTCTGTACAGGTAGGAGCCTTATAAGCTACGTAATTATCAAATTCGTGTCCGAGCTTAGAGCCAACCTTGGTTCTTGTATCGGTCGCACCGCATACGCAAGTACTCGTCTCGGTACCGTCTGCGATACAAGTTGCATTTTCGTTATATACGTAATTTGCAAAGCTATGCTCAGCAGTCTCGCTGTAACCGCAAGAGCAGGTGTGCTTATGAGTGTTTGTATCTACTACGGGAGTCCAGTTGCCAAATTCGTGATTAGAGCTTACGGTAACGCCACAGCAGTTCCATTTGGTGTGAACGTCTGCAGTGCCGCCGTTTACCTGCTCGCCGGAGTGGTTGGTAGGATCCTTTTCTCCCGCAGAGAAGGGCTCGTTGCCCTCTGCGCCACAAGCGCAGGACTTGTTATATACCGCCTCTGCGGTACAGGTTGCATCGCTTACCTTATAGGTATCCTCTGCAACTTCCTTATTATAATCGTGATTGGTAGCATTGCCGTACTCATTACAGCCGTTTACGCACTTGAAGGAGTGCTTTCCGTTGCCGTCGTCCTTGATAGCGCCTGAGTAGTTGTGATCGAGCTGTGCGATTACAAAGCCACCAGCAGTGGTAAGTGCGTTAAACGAGGTCTCTGCTGCTCCACCTGCAAACTTAGTTGCATCTGCGAAGAAGTATTTATCACAATTCTTGCAGGTCTTATATGCTACTCTACCGGTTGCAAGACAGGTAGAATTCTGCTGAGGGATAACATCATTGAAATCGTGACCAAGCTTGGAATCTGCAATTTCTCTTGTATGAGTCTTGCCACATACGCAAGTGCCTGTTTCGAAAGCATTTGTGGTGCAACCTGCGTTGGTGGTTATAGTGTAACCTTCGTAGGTATGATCCTCATCTGCGGTGTCACCGCAGTTACAGGTCTTTGTATGCTGAAGTGCGTTTGTTGCATCATCATACTCATATACGTATACGTGCTCGGTAACATCCTCCTTGCCACATGCGTCACAGTTGTGGTCGTCATCGGTAAGGGAGTCGAAGTGATATTCGTAATAACCTGCAGGCTTTGTACCTGTCTTGTCATCATAAGTCATATAATAGCAACGACAATCAGCAAAATCTGTAATATCATTACACTGCTCTGGACCGTATTGACCTGTGCCATTAAATATTACACCAGCGGCAGCAGTAGGAATCTTTACTTGATAAATGGAATAACCCTCACTATTTTTTCCCACTTCAACTGAGAGTGCTGTTCCGGGCCAAGCATTGTCAATCTTGGTGTTTTCTTCGCCGTCAAAATACCAATAATAAACGCTTGCATCTGGCCACTGCCAATTGTTTTCAAAATAAATAGTTACAGTATCTTCAGTATTTACTTTTTTACAAACGGTACATCTGCCATTTTCATAAATATGATCAGCAAGTCCGCCCTCTGTATATCCACATCCGAGTTTACAAGTGGAAGGTGCTTTACACGTTGCTTCTGTCATATCGTGATCAAGCTTTTCACCTGTGGTTGCTCCACATTCAGTACAAGTCTTAGGAGCTGTGCAGGTAGCAGGTGCATAAGAGTGATCGGTCACATCCTTTGCGCCACAAATATCACAGTCGTGATTCTCGTCACCCGCCGCGTCAGAGCAATCCTCAAGAACCGCGCCACAGCCGTAGTCGCAAACGTGATCCTTGTCGGTTGCAGAATCTCCATGTACACCCTGATATGCTCCACAGTTGTTGTCACATATGTGGTCATTGTTATCATCCTTGTGTCCGAGGGCGGGAATTTCCTCATGGCCGGAAGCCCATTCTTGACAATCATTGCACTGATAACCATCAGTTACACCTGCAGTAGTACAGGTGGCATCGGTTCCTTTTACAAAGGTTGTGTTGGGATGCTGACAAGCTTCTCTTTCGTGAGTACAACCTGTGTTATTACAACTTAAATCAAATATATTATCATATGTGTGACTCTTAGCAGCTACTGCGTTCTGATCACAATCTACGCACTTGATAGGAGTTGTGCAATCACCGTCGTCTGCGCCTGCTGTATGACTTGCATTACCAGCTACTGCATCCTGAGTACATCCTGCATTCGAACACTTAATAGCGGTCGTGCAATCGCCGTCATCATTACCCGCGGTATGGCTTACATTACCGGCTACTACATCCTGAGTACATCCTGCATTAGAACACTTGATAGCGGTCGTGCAATCGCCGTCATCTGCTCCTGCAACGTGACTCTTTGCAGGAGTAGTTGTAGCACCGCAATCCTTACAGGTGACAGCGGTAGTGCAATCGCCGTCGTCAGCGTTTGGAGTATGTGTGCTTGTAGCTTTTGCAGAAACAGACTTTGTTGCAGGGGTAAAGCTAATTGTAACATTGCAGTTTCCGGCAGCAACTGTAACAGAAGCATTCGCGCTTCCACCGTCTTTACCATAAGCAACATCCCATGTACCGTTTACTGCAATTTTGAACCCGTATGTACCAGCAGTTACATTCTTGAGCACGAGAGTGTATGTACCGTCGCCGTCCGCATCAGTCATTATAGCATTATCATTAGCAGTAGCCCAGTCCTCACCCACAAGCGCCTTTTCGCCTGCGACTCTATAAACAGGTGCAGTAAATTTAGACCAAGTTCCTCCACCGCTATCCCAAGTGCCGTCTTTTACAGTATAGCAATTATTTGTTCCAAGACTAGTTATGGAAAGATCTGCCGTTTGATTCCATTTGTTATCCCAATTATTTGCAGATGCAGAAGGATTCATACGGCAGAAAATAACACTTGGATATCCCGAAGGAACCTCGACCTCATATATACCATCTGCATCGGAGTCAGTCATATCAACCCAAGTCTCGCCATTTCCGAAGAAATAGGCAGCAAAACGTGCGTTCGCCTGTGTCCAATTGGAGTTTGGTTTAAGATAAAGTTTTGTCGGTGTCGCCGCACTCGCTGGTAATGCAAATACTCCAATTATGGAGAACAGCATCGCAAGCGCGAGGACTATTGTAAGGATTTTTGCTTTTAATTTCATAAAAGTTTCCTTTCTGCCCGTATGGGCATATATATTTTTATATTTTAATATTTTGCTTTTAATATTTTATCATATCTTTTGAACTTCCGTCAATTAGTATAATAAACAATGTTATTTTTTTATTTTGTGCATTTTAACTAAATGAGATTAAAAAAGCTTTGGGCTTTGGGTGCATAATGCAACAGATTTTTGCTGTAATTACATCACGAAGCAAGCGCGGATTGCACGGTGCTTTGCCTTAAAAATGTTTGATTTTCAACCAATATGACAATTTTAATTTACATTTCAAGACAAAAAAAGCGTGATACCCCGAGCGGAGTATCACGCTGAAAAAAACTATTAAGTCAGATCAAAATCAGAACCATACTCTGAATCTGAAAGTACGGCCGAAGACCGTAACGATAGCAATCATTACGAGAAGGGTTGCAACGATGATAGAGATAACGATTATCTTATTATTTCTATTTCCGTCGGCGCCCTCGACCTTGACGCCTGTGTCAAAGTCGCCGATCCACCAGTTGCCGTTTTCGCCAACGTGAGGAGTCTTTCCGTCCTCGCCATCAGAGCCGTCTGCGCCCGTGTCACCCTTAGGTGCCTGAGCCAGCACGCCCGTATCGGTGCCATCAACAAACCAGTTGCCATTCTCGCCGACGGTAATTACGGGAACTACGCCGTCCTTACCGGGTACGCCCTGAACACCCTGGATGCCCTGCTCACCATCTGCACCATTGGTGACGGTGAAGGTTGCGGTGTTTCCACTGGTATAAGTAATAGTATAGGTATCAACCAAGCCGTCAGTGCCTGTTTTCGTAATAGCGGAGATGCTCTTACCGGGATCACCCTGGATGCCCTGCGCCTTAACACCCGAGTCAACGCGGTTTACGTACCAATTGCCGTTTGCGCCTATGGTGATAACAGGAGGTACGCCGTCTGCGCCGGGATCACCCTTAACACCCTGGATGCCGTTCTTACCGTTGGTAACGGTGAAGGTTTGTGTTTCGCCATTGGTGTAGGTAATAGTGTATGTATCAACAAGACCGTCAGCCGAGGTTGACGATTTAATGATACTTGATATGCTGATGCCGTTTGTGACGGTGAACTTGTAGGTGCTGCCGTCGGTAAAGGTGATGGTATATACATCTACAAAGCCGTCGCTGGACTTTATGCAGGACTTGATGCTTCTGCCGTTTTCGCCCTCTGCCTTTACGCCCGAGGGAGTACCGTTGATAACCCAATAGCCATCCTGGATCGCAATGGTCGGAGCCTTGCCGTCAATGCCGACTTTTACGTTAAAGGTGGATGCGGTGTCATCGTTATAATAAATGGTGTAGGTTATGGTTGATCCGTCAGCCGAAACTGCGGTCTGCTGAATCTCCACGATAGTTCTCGCGTGGGTGACGGTGATGGTCACCTTGTAGCCATCAGAGAAGGTGATAGTGTGAGTGTCGGTCAGGCCTTCGCTTTCAGTTTCAACCAATACAACGGTGATGGTCTCGCCATTTTTGCCGACCGCCTGCACTCCCGTATCGCTATCTCCGAACCACCAGTTGCCGTTAGCGCCAACGTAGTAGGGGGTTTTAGCAAGAATATCAAGCATTCCAACGGTGGATGAGGGCTCTGTGACGTAACCCTTATATTTGAGAGCCTCTGCGTGCTCGTCGCTGATATTAACCGTGACACCCTCAAGGGCAAGCAGCTTCTCCACAATATCGCTGTTCTCAAGGAAATACGCGCCAAGGATCGTGATAACGTCACCAGGCTGTGCTGCGGAAATTGCCGCAGATGCGGTAGGAATTATCTTTCCGTTAAGCGCAACCGCCGTGCCGAGAGTTCCCTCGCCCACGAAGTCAAGCTCTGCGGTAATATCACCCGAGCCAACGCCGTCGAGAAGCACTATAGGAGCCTCAAGGACAAGCTTTATGCCATCCTCGGCGGAAAGAACGTGACCGTTAAGATCAAGGATAATGCCCTTGTCAATAGTCAGGTTATCAGAGAGTGTGAAATCTGTTTCAAGAGTGATAATATCGCCTGCCTCTGCCGCGGCGATCGCGTCCGCAAGAGCATTTTCACCTACATAGTAGGTAGTGCCTACGCTAATGCTTGTGCGCGCGTAGGTTGCTATACCGGAGGAACGGGATACTATCGCAGTGCTTTCGGATATGCAATTTTCAATAGCGCCGGGACCTGTGTCGCCGCCATAGCTGAAGGAGTTAGCATAGGCACCGCCGTAAAGAGTGATTATCGAACCTGCGCGGGACTGAACGCTCATACTGGGGCCTTCAAAATAACCGTCGTTAATTACAACGGTAGAGGCAGATTCCGCGCAAACCGCAGCACCCTTCATATTTACCTCGGAGGTGAAAGAACCGCCGTTAATTGTCAGATTAGTTCCTGCCGCAACGTAGACGATATTCTGCTGATTTGCAGAGGGGTTGTTGCTGTCCGCGTCCATAATGAAGCTACCCTTGTTTACGGTAACAGAGGAGCCGCCAACTATCTGCAGACAACCAAATCCGCTATGTACTACCGCGTTATTTACAATAAGCTGACCGCTCTCGCTGGTTTCTTCACTATTCAAAACGTTTGTGGTATAAACCGAGTAATGAGTGTAATTCTTACTGTCAACCACAACTCCGCCATCAAGCGTCACCACGCCGCCAAAGTTGCGGATTACACTGCCGCCAACCGCGTTGGCAGTTATGCTACCTTTGGTTTCTGCGGTGTCGGTAAGGGTAAGAGTTGCACCGTTAGTAACAAGCAGTATGTTACAGGATTCGTTAGCAGCACTGCTGATTACGTGACCGTTAAGGTCAAGTATAACATTTCCGCCCTCGGGGATGTAGAGGTGGTGAGTCTGAGCAACCCAGCTCGTAGCGCTGGTCTTAACAAAATACTTGTCGCTCTCAATAATATTGCTGAAAGACATATCCGCCTGAAGCTGAATTGTATCGCTGCTTTCGGGATCAAACACCGCCTGGTTAATTGCGCCCTGAAGCTCCAGAGCACTGTCAATTTTGTCAGAGCAGCCCGAGCAAGTGCCGTTTACATAAACGTGTCTGTGTACTGTGATACTGTTCGTCGTAGTATTGAATGTGAACACATAAGAGCCGCCCTTGGCAGTGAAGTGGCAGTTATCTGCATCTCGGTCCATAACCCAACCTACATTTGATGTAGCCTCGGTTGTGTCCTGCATAGGATCGCTGCTGTTATTTCCGTACCAAACATATCCCTCTCTTGTGATCTTGAACTCAAAGTCACCGTTTCTGAGAGCTATGTTCCAGGTAACGATACCATCCTCGGGCTCTACATATTCTGTCGCCCAGGTCATATTCATAAAGTTACCGGTCAGACCGTATTTGCCGGGAACATAGTCGGACCAATAATCTGTTGTACTCTTGGTGTCGTATACCTTATTTTCGCCGGGACAAACGAGATCTACTGTTTGTTCCATGGCGTTTGTATTGCCGTTATTGAAAATGATTCTGTTACAGTCAGAGGGGATCTCATACGACCAAAGATCGTTTCCGAGATCCTTCATTTTCTCGCCAGGCCAAGCTTTGTAATAGTCAACAACAGTTTCACCGTTTTCATCTACACCCCAGCAATAGCAGTACATTGCAGACCATTTGTGGTAGTTGTATGCATAAACGGTTGTAGATGTAGTGCCGCAGCCATAAGAACAAACACCGTCTACGAAATTGTGATTAGTCTTTGGGATGTTCTCTGTGTAACTATTGCCACAAGCAGAACAGGTATATGTTTTCACTCCTGTGATAGAACAAGTGGGATTGGATGTAACAGACTCAGTATAAACATGCCATTTTTCACTACGGGTTAAGACTTGATTACCGTTGTTCCAATTCATATACCATACAGTACAAGAAGAAATTCCCGATTTAATATCAGGTGATTGATCTCTTGTTCCGCTTCCATCATTCTTAATTCCATTGAATATAATACCGGTAACATTGGCAGGAACTTCTAAAGAATAAAGGTCGTTTCCATTTAAAGTACCAACTTTATTCATTGATTTACCTGGCCACCCGTTGTTGCTCGAATTGGTCCAATAATAGCAACGAACATCCGTCCATTTCCAATTGTTTTCAAAGTAAACCGTAATAGATCCACTCGCCGCGCTGGAAGAAATCGCGAAAATGCCGATCATTGAGAACAGCATCGCGAGGGCGAGGATCAAAACTATGATTTTTGACTTGTTTTTCATACAAAAACCTTTCTGCCCCGAGGAGCATATATTTTCACAAATATATTTTATCATAGTTTTAAAATAAAATCTATTAGCATTTATTACAAAGAATTTTTAATTGGGTTGTGGATTATATACAACCTTAAATGGTATATCATATTCTGCGCAAAAATGTATCAGCGTATTTTTTCGCGCTTCATTAGTTCGCTTAACAAGCATAAAAAACGAGGCGTTCCTTTGTTAAACGCCTCGTTTTGACAAGTTATATTTACTTTTTTACACTTCAGCAAGTTCTTTGTTGCTCTCTGACATAAGCTTACCTATGGAGTGGTGGTATACGGCATAGGAGATTATTCCCGTGATAATATCCGAGATAAGCTGTGTCCATACGATACCGTAAAGGCCGAAGAAATGATTCATAACGAAAAGCAAGGGTATATTTATTACTCCCTGACGGAGCGAGGAGAGGATAAGCGACTGCTTTCCCATACCCATGGCCTGGAAGCTGAAGGAGATCTGCAGATTAAAGAGCATAAAGGGTACGGAAAGGCAGAGAATACGCAAAAAGTCGGTAGACATTGCTACGGTTTCCGCGTGTCCGTTGAATATAGCGCAGATTTGCGTTGCGAGAAGCTGGAACAGGAGTATACATGCACCTGCAAACACCATAGCGGCGGTTCTGGTCACTCTGGAGAACTCGCGCATACGCTTGTGGTCGCCAGAGGCGAAGTTGTATGCAACGAGGGGCATCATACCCTGGCAAAGACCGAAGCCCACGTTCATAGGAAGCATATCGATCTTCTTTGCAATACCGATAGACGCGACAGGCACGTCACCGTACAGGGTGCTGTAGCTGGACGCGAGGTTGTTGATAACGATGTTTGACACGCAGGCGAGGAACGAGCCAAGCGCCGAGGGAATTCCAACGGCGAGGACAGGAACGACAAGGCGTTTTGGAATCAGTGCCTTCCTAGGACTTAAGGATAGAACGGTCTTTTTTCTTATCTTAAAGTAGATCGCCACGTAGTAAACGAGAGTAATAACGTTAGAGAGCATTGTGGCTATCGCCGCGCCCTTGATCTCGTTTCCGGGCTCGAAAACAAGAAACATAAATACGGGGTCAAGGATGATATTCATTACACCGCCGAGACCGAGACCAAAGCTCGCTTTGCTTGCATAGCCCTCGCTGCGAAGCAGGTGGGACATAGTCATAGACAGTGCGGCGGGAATACCGCCGATTACAACTACCCAGAATGCATACTGCTGAGCATAGGGCAGCGAGCTCGAGGTCGCGCCAAGGAAGTTCAGCATCTGATCCATAAACACAAGCACCGCCGCTGAATAAATCGCCGTGACGATAAGCGTGCAGTAGAATGCAAAGGAGGCTACTCCGCCGGCGTCTTTATCCTTCTTCTCGCCGAGAAGTCTTGAAATAAGGCTGCCTGCGCCGACTCCGAACAGGTTTGGAATACAGTTAAGCATAAACATCAGGGTAAATGCTACGGAGGATGCCGCGGTCTGCGAGGGATCGTTTGCCAAGCCTATATAGAAGGTATCGGCAAGGTTGTAGATCATAGATATAAGCTGGCTGATTATCGTGGGGATCGCCAGCGTTGCAAGTGCCTTTGGCACGGGTGTTTTTTCAAATAATTCTCTTTTCTTATCCATTTCTATTTCTCCATTTTTATAACACTTTATTTTATCATTTTCGAGCTATTTTGTCAAGTTTTTCGGGGTTAAAAAATGAATAATATTCGTTTTTATTTTTAGCTCTTGAAAGTCGGGCAGCGGAGTGGTATAATGAGATAAAAGGACGGAATAAATATGAAGATAATTGCAAGAATACATAATGATTTCAAAGAAAAATTCGGCATTCCGCGTCAAAGCGGTCTGTCTGGCGGACTTGAGTCGCGAATAGTTTTTGAGCCAGAGTACCGAAACCCCGAAGCTCTGCGCGGCATTGAAGGATACTCGCACCTCTGGCTGATCTGGGAATTTTCCGAGGCAAAGCGTGAGATCTGGTCGCCTACCGTAAGGCCTCCGCGCCTTGGCGGAAACAAACGCGTAGGTGTCTTTGCTACCAGGTCGCCCTACCGCCCCAATCCCATCGGGCTATCCTCGGTGAAGCTGGAGAGAATGGAGCAAACGAGAGACGAGGGAACGGTTCTTATCGTGCGCGGAGCGGATCTTCTTGACGGCACTCCTATATATGATATCAAGCCCTATCTTGCCTACTCTGACAGCCACCCCGACGCCATCGGAGGTTTTGCCGATCCCGTGCGAAATTACGCGTTAAAGGTGGATTTTTGTAAAGAATTATTGTCAAAAGTACATATTTCAAAGCAAAAAGCGCTTATTGAGATACTTGAGCAGGACCCAAGACCGTCGTATCAAAACGATCCGCAGAGAGAGTATGGAATGCGTTTTGCCGACTATGAAATATTTTTTAAAGTGGACGGTGACAAACTTACGGTCGTTCGCGTAGAGGACTTGGAATATGATACTTGATAAGAATTATTATGAGCGCCCTGCCACCATTCTTGCGCCCGATCTGATTGGCAAATATCTTTGCCGCCGCACATGTGAGGGCATTATCCTCGCGAGGATAGTTGAGACGGAGTGCTATTTTGGCGAGGAGGACACCGCCTGCCACGCTCACAAGGGCAAGACCGAACGAACCAAGGTTATGTACGAGGCGGGTGGCATTACCTACGTTTATCTCTGCTATGGAATACACTCGCTCCTTAACATTGTGACAGGCCCGAAGGATCATCCCGAGGCAGTTCTGATCAGAGGTGTTGAAGGAGCGGTCGGCCCCGGGCGCGCCACAAAATATATGCAAATTACCACCGCCGACAATGCCCTACCCTTGTGCGAGGAAAGCGGCATCTGGATTGAGGATAACGATGAAAAAACACTAAAAATTAGCCGCACCGCCCGCATCGGCATCGACTATGCAAGCAAGCGCGACCGAGAGCGAAAATGGCGGTTTGTAGCTAAATAAACCGATAAAAAAGAGTGAACGAAACAAAAGTCCGTTCACTCTTTTCAATTCTGCATTCTTTTCTATTCATTCTGCATTTTGCATTTTGCATTCTGCATTAATCAATATTCCGCGTTTCCTACTGTACGAGGATAAGGAAGCACGTCACGAATATTCGACACACCTGTGAGGTACATAATGATTCTCTCAAAGCCGAGACCAAAGCCCGCGTGCTTTGTGCCGCCGTACTTACGAAGGTTGAGATACCACCAGTAGTCCTCCTCGGACAGATTAAGCTCTGCCATACGGGACTTCAGCACGTCAAGTCTTTCCTCACGCTGAGAGCCGCCGATGATCTCGCCAACGCCTGGAACAAGAAGGTCCATTGCGGCAACGGTTTTGCCGTCGTCGTTCAGACGCATATAGAACGCCTTGATATCCTTGGGATAATCGATAAGGAAGATAGGCTTCTTATATACCTGCTCGGTGAGGTATCTCTCATGCTCGGTCTGGAGGTCAACACCCCAATATACAGGGAACTTGAAGTCAGCCTTAGACTTTGTAAGCACCTCAATAGCCTCGGTGTAGGTCACCTTTGCATAATCGGCATTGCGAAGCGCGGTAAGGCGTTCCAGAAGTCCCTTGTCAACGAACTGGTTGAAGAAGGTAAGCTCTGCCTGGCACTTGTCCATAACGTGATTAATAATGTGCTTGATCATATCCCAAGCAAGCTGCATATCGTCGTTAAGATCTGCAAATGCGATCTCGGGCTCGATCATCCAGAACTCAGCTGCATGACGAGCGGTGTTGGAGTTTTCTGCGCGGAAGGTGGGACCAAAGGTGTAGATGTTTCCAAACGCCATAGCATAGGTCTCACCCTCAAGCTGACCCGAAACGGTAAGGTTTGCGCTCTTGCCGAAGAAGTCCTGCGACCAGTCAACACTGCCGTCCTCAAGGCGAGGAGGATTGTCAACGTCAAGGGTGGTCACGCGGAACATCTCGCCCGCGCCCTCTGCATCCGAGCAGGTGATGATGGGGGTGTGAACGTATACGAAGCCACGGCTATGGAAGAAATCGTGAATTGCAAAAGCAACCTCAGAGCGAACTCTGAATACTGCCGAGAACAGATTTGTTCTGGGGCGAAGGTACGCCTGCTCGCGAAGGAACTCAACTGTGTGACGCTTGGGCTGGAGAGGATAGTCGGGGGTAGAAGTACCCTCAACTGCAATCTCGGTAGCTTTAAGCTCGAAGGGCTGCTTTGCGCCGGGGGTAAGTGTAAGCACACCCGTCACAACAAGAGCC
The DNA here is from genome assembly GCA_017522795.1 of Clostridia bacterium. Lineage (GTDB taxonomy): Bacteria > Bacillota > Clostridia > Oscillospirales > CAG-272 > UBA1740. The sequence continues at coordinate 63,674 of JAFWXZ010000047.1, forward strand.
GCGCCAACGTTCTGACCTGCGATCTCATCGTAGTTGTTTATTTTATCGCGCTCGAAAACAACCTGCACGCTCTTGAAGTAAGAGCCATCGTTCAGGTCAATAAATCCAAACGCCTTGGAATCTCTGAGGTTTCTAACCCAACCGCCGACGGTGATTGTCTTGCCGCCAAAGCTCTCGGGACTTTCGTAAATTTCTCTGATAAGCTGTCTTTTCATTTTTCTTTCTCCACGGGAGTTAATAGTAATAATATATTATTTTACCATATATTAAAGGAAAATTCAATACCTTTTGGGGAAAATATATATAAAAACCACCACGGTGTTACCCGTGGTGGTCATAGAATCATTTAAATGAACTAATTCTTATATTTTATCCTATTGGTCTGAAGCGAACATGCTTTTCTTTCATTTCATTTACCACAAGATTATAAACCTTCTTGGAGACTATAACAGGAGGAACTATCCAGCCCCTACTTGTTGACATTTCTGCAGAAAACATGTCAATTCCATTAGGGATTAATTCTGTTTTTACTCGTATATTATCATATCCCGGTTGAACAAATTCGTAGTTGATTTTACCACAAGTCGGACAAACGATCTCAGTATATTCTCCTATGAAAACAAAAGCTTCTCTTGGTAAAATATTAGGGAAACGAAGTTGGCTTACATTCTCTGTTGGTATATTCTTACGATTCACAACCGGCATAAATTCAACGCCCGTTATACCTCGGTTTTCAATCATCATTTTTGCAATGTCGCTACAAAAAATCTTGTTATAATCTCCTGTATTTACCGAGCAGAAATTGTAGTTGTTTTTCCATTTAGGTGTTCTTTTTGATAAATATGGGTTGACTTGTTTTTCATGTCGATATCTTATTCCGATTTCTGATTCATATGGACAAGAATATTGATATGTAAAATGGTCATCGCTTGATTCTATATCATGTCGAGTAGCTTCAAAAGTGTACCAATTAGTAGCTTCCATTTCTTCCTTTGAAAAAAGGGCCTCCATATAATACTTTTCTTGAAGATATCCCAAAATTTCCTTTGTTCTCTCATGATCAGAATATAAATAAAAAACGAAAGCATTTCCCATTATATCAGTATATTTTATTTTTTCTTCTTCTAAAATCTTGATGATTTTAGAAGAGTTTGCGCTTTTATACGGTTCAAGACAGCGATACTTTGTTTTCATATTTACCTCCCTAGTGTTTTACGGGCAGCTTCAAGTAATGCCGGATAATTGGCATATATTCTTTGCGCTGCATTCCAAATATCATTAATATCATAGCTCGTCTTATATGGTATTGCTTCTCTCCATTGTCTTGTAAAGACAACATGTTCATCATGAGTAAGAGCTATACCTTGACTGCAGGTAGTACATGTAAAGGTCGGTGTCGTAATAATAACCACGGTATCTGAAAGGATTATACTGCGCACCGGTTGCCCCGCCACCGTTGCTGAAACTTACACTATGTTTGCCCCAAGCATTGCTATACGTGTATGAAGCAACCTTTGTACCTGAGCTGTTATAAACCGCAACAACACAACTACATTTCAAGAAATAGATTAGAACATTGGTTTAGCCCCTTTTTATTTCATATTATCATACATTTTTTTATTTGTCAAGTTTTTCACACTTTCCATCTGTCCGCTACACATTACTGTGATTCAAACAAGGCGAGGCAAGGTTTTCGTTAGAAAAGCTTGGTAGTTGCGACCGTTGGAGCAACGGCTTTCGGAGAAAGCAACTCGCCGCAGTTTATTCGCCTGACGCGCGAATGTACGGACTTCGGTATAAGCGGCAGGCGAAACACCTACCATAAAGTACAGTAATACAACATAAAGCTATCTTGGATTATTTAGTTGCAAAGCAACAAAAAAACACCTGCGTAGATTTGTCCGTGCTTGCACGAGTAAATATGCGTAGGTGTTTTTTATTAATCCAAATTGCTTAGATATTTTTTATCCAACCTCATCCGTCAGCTTCGCTGCCACCTTCCCCTACACGCTACGCTGGGGAAGGCTATATAAAACAAAAAGCCTCGCTTTCGCGAGACTCCATATTACTTCTAGCACTTTTTTTCAAATGCCCATTAAAAACCGAACAAAGGTATAGGAAACGAAGCTCAAGGAAATGTGCGAACTTGCTTCTGTTGAGATTGTTTATACAAGACAACAGTTCAAGCCCTCGGTCTATTAGTATCGTTCAGCTGAACACATTACTGTGCTTACACCTACGACCTATCA
>JAFWXZ010000048.1 GCA_017522795.1 Clostridia bacterium
GGGGAAGCTGTCACCGTAGGTGACTGATGAGGTGGAGAAATGGAAAAGATTGATAACGAACACCTCATCCGTCTTGCTACGCAATCCACCTTCCCCTCGAGGGGAAGGCTAAAACACACCGAAAGGCAGACGTTATGTACGACGAGCTTACAGAAGTTGATATAAAAAAGATGGAGGAAGAGATCCATTATAGAAAGGTTGTTCTTGCCCCCGAGCTTGGCGCAGAGCTGAAGCGCACGAGGGAGCTTGGCGACCTGTCGGAAAATGCCGAATATAAGGAGGCAAAGTACCTAAAGCGCAAGAACGAGAGCCGCATCCGCTATCTCGAAGCTATGATCCGCACCGCAAAGGTTATCGAGGTAGAGCAGAGCGAGGATAAAATCTCCCTCTTTGACCGCGTGCTTATCTTTAACGAGCGTATGGGCGCAGAAAAGGAAATACAGATAGTCACTTCCCTTCGACAGAATGCACTAAAGGGCTTCGTCAGCAAGGAATCTCCCCTTGGCAGCGCCCTAATTGGAAAAAAGGTGGGCGACCGCGTCCTCGTCACCGTCAGCGATACAATGTCCTATTACGTTGAGATCCGCCGTGTCACAAAGGGCGAGGATAACGAGGACCTGCCAATCAGCGGATTTTAGGCTCCCTTGTGCAAAGGGAGCTGGCAACGAAGTTGACTGAGGGATTGAAAGCCTCCCTTGTGTAAAGGGAGGTGGATGCCGTAAGGCATACGGAGGGATTGTATGAAAAGAAAACACAACAAATCATTAGTTCCTTATGCTAAGGAACTTAGAAAAAATATGACTAAAGAAGAAAAGCACCTTTGGTATGACTTTTTGCGACTGTATCCTGTTAGATTCTCAAGACAAAAGATTTTGGGTAAATACATTGCTGATTTTTATTGTGCGGAGGCAAAGTTGGTTATAGAGCTTGACGGATCGCAACACTATGATTCGGATGCTAAAGAATATGACGCGGAACGTACCGTTTTCCTTGAACAATACGGCATTGAAGTAATACGAGTTATCAATAGTGATGTAAATCGCAATTTTGACGGTGTGTGTTGCTATATTGATAAAATCGTCCAAAGTAGGCTCCCTTTACACAAGGGAGGCTGACAATCCCTCCACCACTAACGTGGTCCCCCTCCCTTTACACAAGGGAGGCGCTTAATAAAGTCAATAATTAAAAATTATTAATATATATTGACAAAAACGCGAAAAAACTGTATACTAAAAGGGCGAAAGGGGCATTTTTTTATTGCCTTTTTCCATAAAGCAGTTTTTGATAATGCAGATCTGGAACCGGCGGCACAGAACCTTCCGAGTGGATGCTAAAGCCGTCTACATACCACCTCTGCGTACCAAATTAAAAAACAAAAAACAAAATTTAGGAGAATTTCACAATGAAGAGAAACAACAAGAAGGGCTTTACCATTGTAGAGCTTGTAATCGTTATCGCAGTTATTGCAATTCTTTCCGCAGTTCTTATTCCTACCTTCGGTGGCGTTATTGATCAGGCTAATGAAACCTCTGCTCAGCAGGCGGCACGTAATGGTTATACTGAGAGTTACGCAGCAGACCTTACTGACGGTAAGGTAGATGGTGTATCTAAGGATGGCACATTGACTCCTGTTACTTCCGGTGACGGTTATTATGTAAATAATGGCAACCCTTACTACCAGGCTACTAAGGGTAATTTCGTATACAAGTATGATGCAAAGGGTCTTACCAAGGTTGCTCCCCAGGAATAAGAGGTAAATAATAATGAAAAGAAATAATAAGAAGGGCTTTACTATCGTTGAGCTCGTAATCGTTATCGCAGTTATTGCAATTCTTTCCGCAGTTCTCATCCCCACCTTTGGCGGTGTTATTGATCAGGCTAATGCTGCTGCTGATCTTCAGAAGGCTAGAAATGCTTATACTGAGTATCTTACTACTGTTGATATCAAGACCAATGGCGTTCCTGAAATTGATTATGTGCTTGTAAACGGTAAGTATTATGAAATCAATAACGATTATGAAGCCGTTGAAGAACTTGATGCTTGTGCGGTTGTACTTAGTGAAAATAACGGAACTTGGTCTCACGCTGTAGATCACACTGCAGGAACTTGCACAACTTGCAATCCTCCTGCTAATCCCAACCCCTAATTCTAACATATCCTAAAAACCACTCGGAAAGGTTTTTAACAGCACAACACTCGGTTTTGAGTGTTGTGCTGTTTGCCAATTAATGACCCGAAAATGATGCGACCGAAAGCGTGAGCCAAGGGGCATCTGTCGGGGTTTTTCTTCTAAAAAGCACACAATTATTTACATTTTAGGCATAAATCTGCCAAAATTCAATAAAAACTCGCCTCTGTAAAAGCCTTTAATTTTGTCCTTTTACCCAGCGCGAGAAAATCTTTTATTAAAATATTTTAAAGCTTTTAAGTTCAAAGTTCAAAGTGCAAAGTTCAAAGTTATTTAACTTTTGAAGTAGGAGGATATCCGGATGACAGGCAAAAACATAGAAGAAAAAAGCTTTGAATTTTCGGTTAGAATTGTCAACCTGTATAAGTTTTTGACAGAAGAGAAAAAAGAGCATATTATGTCAAAACAAGTTCTCCGCTCGGGTACAAGCATTGGAGCCAACGTTGCTGAAGCACAAAAGGCACAGAGCCGACCTGACTTTAATGCGAAGCTGAACATAGCGCTAAAAGAAGCTAACGAAACTTATTATTGGTTAAGACTTTTGCATACAACGGAATATATTCCGACAGAGGCATTCGTCAGTATTGAAGCGGATGTTCGCGAGATTATTAGCATTCTCGTCACTATATGCAAACAAACGAATAAATAACTTTGCACTTTGAACTTTGAACTTTGCCTTTAAACTTTGCACTTTGCACTTTGAACTTTGAACTTAAAAAAAGGAGGGAATTTATGAGAAATAAACTCAAATCGAGAAAAGGCGCGACGCTTGCAGAGCTTGTTATCGTTCTCGCGGTTGTAGTAATCGCAGCAGGAATGGTAGTATCTTTCAGCTCTATGATGCACGGCGCGCAGGGCATCAGCAATGCCCGCCACGAAGCCCTCCAGGACGTCAGGGTTGCCGAAGCCCTCATCGAGAGCTTTATTGAGAATAATGCGGATAAAGTTGAAATAGAAAAAGGCGGTGCAGGATCAAAAGGCGATATTCTTTACACTGCTGCCGATAACGGAGACAAAGAGAGCTTTATTAAGTTGGGCAGCGACGGCGACGGAAATGCTTTGATTTATGTAATTCAAGGCGAGGGAGAAAATTCTGATATTAAACCCGTGATCTCTCTTAAGTCTGCAAAATCTATTTCTTTTGTTGAAGAAAAGGGGACCAATGATACCTTGTATTATTGCACCATAACATATAGCGTAGCGGATGCACCCCATTCCTACACCTACACCTTCTGCGTAAATCCCTACGCGGGCGAAGGAGGTACTTGATATGAAAAAGTTTTTTGAGAAGATATTTAGGCTTCCCCTCGAGGGGAAGCTGTCACCAAAGGTGACTGATGAGGTGGAAAATACTCTTAATGAGAAACACCTCATCCGTCAGGCAAGCCTGACACCTTCCCCTCGAGGGGAAGGCTCCAGACGCGGATTTACGATCGTTGAGCTTGTTATCGCTCTGTCGGTTATCGTAATCGTCAGCGGAATTTCCATCGGCGTCGTCGCCGTAAACAACAAAACCTACGGCGAAACTATCGATATGATCGAAGCAACCAACATCGCCGAAAACGCTATCGAGTGTTTCAGATATGCAAAGAATAACAGTTTGACCGATGATGAATTTATAGAACTTCTTAAGCACACAGGCGTCAACCCTGTTAATGACGGTGATAATGAAGATTCTTATCTTGTTATTCAAAACGATTTGGAAGTTAAAATTGTTATCACTGGCAACACAATTGCGGTTTCTGCTAAAAATTCCAACGACGATAATCTGTTCGAGGATACCGTCACCTACACGGTGAGATGATTTGAGGCTTCCCCTTGAGGGGAAGCTCCTGCGTAGCAGGTGATGAGGTGGAAAATGAACAAAAATCAAAATCCAAACCTGACAAATTTTTCTCGGGATCTAAGGACAAATATGACCAAAGAGGAAAGGCATCTTTGGTATGATTTTTTAAAAATCATTCCCTTTACAGTAAATCGCCAAAAGGTAATAGGAAAATATATACTTGATTTTTACTGCGCTGAAGCCAAAATAGCAATAGAACTTGATGGGGCACAGCACTATGAATCCGAGGCAAAAAAGAAAGATGCTGAAAGAGATAATTTTCTTAACAAGCAAGGAATTGAGGTTTTAAGATACACTAATATAGATGTCAAAGAAAATTTTGACGGAGTATGCCAAGACATATTAAACCATATAAAACAAAAAAAGAGGTAATTCCACCTCATCCGTCTTGCTTCGCAAGCCACCTTCTCGCTGAGGCTCGGTCACGTTTTGGCTCTTGCGTTATTAACGCAATTCACTACCAAAACGCCGCTTCGCTACCTCAAGGGGAAGGCATACAAAACACGGAGGTAAAGCATTTGAAAAAGTTAATAAAATCGCGGCGCGGTGTCGCCATAGAGCTGGCTATCGGCGTTATGTTTCTGATGATAGCGTTTACCTTGATGCTGCTCTCCACCGCAGGCCTGCAAAACGATCATCGCGTTGATGATTATAGGGATTTCAAGGAAAAAATTGAAATTGATAATATCGGCGAGTATGTAGTGGCGAATAGAAGCCAATATATAAATTTTCCTAACACTAGAAGGCTAATACAAGAAGAAAATATCCCCGAAGGATATTATGCTTTGTATAGCGAAAATCAACTTAAAATATATAGAGGATATAGAGGTAATGATGTTGTTCTGACTATTGGAATGGAGGGGGACAAAATAACCTCTTGGAAATACTTGAAAAATTCCAATAGCAATGATTCCAATGAAAATGATGAGTTATATGATATTGGTGAGTATGTAGTGTCTAAATACAAAACTGATTATCCTATAGGAACAAATGACAAGGGAATAATGATTGGCGGTACAAATGACACTGGATATACTGTGACAGTAATTGATATAGGCAGTGGTACTTTTGTACCTCAATTTGAAATAAAAAATACAGACGGTGATGTCGTTTTGACTATTATTGCAAGTGAAAACGGCAAAATCATCTCTTGGAAATAATCGAAAGGACGAAAAAAGTGGCAAAACAAAAGACAGTTAACATTGAGTCGGTCATTGGCATTGACGCTGAAAAAGAGGTCATTTCCCTCTACTCTATAACCGGCTCGGACAAGAGCTCTATAAATTATCTTATGAGCGGCTTTAAGGCAAGACCTTTCAGCCATGAGTTCTATGACAAGCTCGGTGCTGTTCTCGGACAGTTCCGCGAGGATCATCCTAACAATCCTATGCAGAAGGTGACTATCGTTCTTCCCGATCAGGCGGTGCTGACCGATATGATCAACCTGCCTGCTATTAATAAGAAGGCTGTAGACTCCTCTCTTGCCGCATCCCTTTCTAACGTATACGGCAACAGCTCTGACATCAAGTTCAACCGTATGATGGTTAACCAGTCAAAGCAGATGATGACCTATGCTATTGCGGGTGTGAGAAAGGATATTCTTCTGAATCTCCAGAAGGCTTGCGCAGAGCATCAGATCAGCGTTGGCAATATTACTTACGCTTCCTCTGCTGCCACCAATGCGGCTATGGTTATCAATCCCAAACTGAAGAACGCGTCCTTCGTTCTCCTTGACATTGACGAGGAAACGGCGAAGATCATCTTCGTTGTAAAGGGCAAGACTCTTGGCTTCTACTCTCTCCCCTTCGGCTACAAGATGCTTTACAAGACCAGAGTTATGGCAGAGGATCTTATCTTCGACCACACTCCCGCCGAGCTTCTTATTATAAACGCGAAGGCAAAGGCGAAGGCAAAGCATATGGCTCTCGAGGAGGAAGTCGACGATACAGTGGTTGAGGAGGCTCCCCCCGTGACCGATGATGACGAGCTTGAATTCCCCACTCGCCGCAAGGTAGAGGACGAGGATGACGAGGAGGACGTAGAGCTTGAGGCGGAGCTTGCCGAGGTTGAGGCTGAGGCAGAGGAGCCCGAGCTTGACGCAATGGGCAAAAAGCTGAAGAAGACCGCAAGAAAGCTGCCTAAGTTTATGCTTCGCCCCACCCCCACCAACCGTGAGGGCTATATGTACGAGAACTTCCGTCTGTTTGTTAAGTGGACTCTGGAGTTCATTGCATCCAACCCCGCTATTGCATCTCTCGGCTATCCCGAGGCTGTTTACGTAAATATGCCCGAGGAGTATAACTTCCTCTACGATATGGTAAACCTTGAGGAAGAGGACAACGGCGTTCGCTTCCTGCCCCTCATCACCGAGGAGGAGGTTGACGTAGTTAAGAAGAATCTTGATCTGTACGGCGGTCTGTTTGCAAAGACCTACAACGGCTTTAACAACTTCCCCGCGCTTATCGCTCACGCACCCAAGCACCCCACTGCTAACAAGGCAGAGGAGGGCAAGGAGGGCGATGCCAAGGAAGGCGCTGCAGCAGAGGGCAAGCCCGATTTCAAGGAGACCTTAAAAAAGATCCTCGAGGTAATCAAGAAGATTGCTACCACCGAGATCGGTGGAAAGAAGTAATCGGGGGTAGACTATGGGACTTGAACAGTTTTATCTGATCTGCACCTACGTGATCGCGGGACTCGTTGGACTTTGTGTCGGTAGCTTTCTTAACGTAGTTATCTACCGCTTGCCGAACGGTATGAAGATGTCAAAGCCCGCATCCCATTGCACCACCTGTGATTACACACTGAAGTGGTATGACAACATACCCGTGGTGTCTTATATTATGCTCGGCGGCAAGTGCCGCAAGTGCAAGGAGCCCATCTCTCCGAGATACATATCTGTGGAGATTCTTAACGCGGCTCTTTGGCTTCTCTCGGTTGCTCTCTTTTGGGAGAAAAATCCTGTTTACGCGGTTATTTCCGCTATCGCAATGTCGGCGCTGATCTGTATTTTCTTCATCGACCTTGAGCATCTGCTGATCTACAACCGATTTCTTATCATTCTCGGCGTGCTTGGCGTAGTTGCAATTTTCTTTGACAAGTACACCAGATGGTATGACCATCTTATCGGCGCTGCTGCCTTCGGTGCGGCATTCCTTCTCATTTACTACGGCGCGATCTGGGTGCTGAAGCGAGAGGGACTCGGCTTTGGCGACGTGAAGTTTGCTTTCGTAGCGGGACTTCTCCTCGGCTGGCAGAGAATGCTGTTCGCTATGCTTATCGCATCGGTAAGCGCAAGCATCGTTCTTCTTATCCTCCGCCGCGTGCGTGGGGACGAGCAGGGCAAGGAGTATCCCTTCGGTCCCTTCATTTCGGTGGGAATCGCGGTATCGCTCTTTGTCGGCGCGCCTATTATCACTTGGTATCTCGGCCTTATTGGCTTCTAAAATAATCGAAAGGGGGCATATGTTCCTTGCAAAAATATAAATATACAGCCGTAAACCTTGATAATAAAAAGATCAAGGGTACATTCATAGCAAAGGATGAGAAGGATCTTGCCGAGCAGCTTGCGAAGCAGAGTCTCTATCTTACCGAATGTCAGCTTTACTCCGGTGAGACACCCTCTGCATTCTGGACTCTCGGTACGGGTAAGGTGACGCTTGACGAGCTTTCCAACTTCTGCCGTCAGTTTGCAATTATGCTTAACACCAACGTCCCTCTCCTTGAGAGCATCGACGTACTCAGAAACCAGCCCTTTACCAGCTATTTCAAGAGCATTCTCGACGTTATCTACGACGACGTTAAGGGCGGTATGCTGATGAGCGAGGCGCTTGAAAAGCACAAAAAGGTATTCCCCGACTTCTTCCGCAGTATGATCTACGTCGGTGAGATGTCAGGTAAGCTTGACGTGGTTTGCAACGCGCTTGCAGATTTCTATGAGAAGGATCAGTCCAATAAGCAGAAGCTTAAGAGCGCGCTGTCTTATCCTATGATGCTTCTCGGTCTTACCGTAGTTATCGCTATCGTAATGCTTGTGTTCATCGTTCCTATCTTCAAGGACGCACTTGCCGACCTTGACGTTGAGATCATCGGTATTACCAAGGTTATTTACGACATATCCGACTTCGTGCTTGCCTGGTGGCGAGTTATCGTTATCGGTATTATCGCTATCGGCTTTGCTCTCTTTATGTATCTTCGCACCGATAACGGAAAGTACACCCTTGACGTTATTATGGTAAAAACACCCCTGCTTAAATCCATTCAGGTATCCTCCCAGACCACCCGTTTTGCAAGAGCCTTCGCGCTTCTGCTTACCAGCGGTATGGATCTTACCGAGGCTATGGAGGCGGTTTCTGTCGTGCTTACCAACAGATATATGAGAAAGCACTTCCAGACCGCTATTGAGTACGTAAAGCACGGTATGTCGCTTACAAACGCCTTTGAGAGTATTGGTATTTTTCCCACGATGCTTACCAAGATGGTAGCTATCGGTGAGAGAACCAACTCTTTGAATGACGTTCTCACCCGTTCCTGCTCGTACTTTGATATGCAGCTGGATTCATCCTTCAATTCCTTCTCCTCGAAGATTCAGCCCATAATGATCGCGATCATGGGTGCAGTTGTCGGTACGATGTTCATCGCCGTATACTCGCCTATGCTGTCCATTATGTCCAGCCTTTAATAAACCCCGAATTAAAAAGAAAGGGATCATCGCATGAATATTAATAAGGAGCTTCTGCAGTTTTATACATACAAGAAGCTGATTAAGAGAAAAAAAGCACCCGAGATCCTTCAGGAGTGCAAGGCGAGAAAGAGCAATGTCCGTGACTACCTTCTCGCAAAAGAAATGATTACTGAGATTAACGAGCTTGAGGCTCGCGCGGCTTACTACTGTATGCCCTGCGTTGAGATCGATATGCTTGATATAGACGATACGCTCTTTGAGAAATTCACCTATGATTTTATGAAAAAGCATAAGATCATTCCCGTGTGCGAGGATAAGAACGGCGTCATTCTCATTGCCTGTGGTAAGCCTCTTAACTGCCACGCCCTCTCTGCGCTTTCCACGCAGTTCTTTGCAAAATACGACTTCATTCTCGTTCCTCCCGTACAGATAGACAGATATATCGACTCTATCTCCGCTATGGAGAACACCAAGAGCGCGATCTATGACCTTAACGCAGAAAAGACCGATAAGGTTATTCAGTCCCTAGGCGGTGAGACTACCGTTTCCAGCGATAACGAGGTTATTAACAACCCTGCCGTTCGTCTCGTTGACTCTATTATCAAAGAGGCTATTCCCTTCAGAGCATCGGATATTCACATCGAGCCCTTTGAGTATAAGGTTAAGGTAAGATACCGTGTTGACGGTGACCTTCAGGAGCGCGCAGAGTTCCCCATAGAAGCATATTCTGCAATCTGTGCCCGTCTTAAGATCATGTCGGGTCTTAACATTGCTGAGCGCCGTGTGCCTCAGGACGGACGTATCAATATGAACATAGGCGGTAAGGAATACGACTTCCGTGTATCTACGCTTCCTACCGTTTTCGGCGAGAAATTCGTTATAAGAATTCTTGACAAGACTTCCTTCCAGTTCACCAGAGCCGATCTCGGCTTTACTCCCGAGGAGAACAAGGTTGTTGACAAGATGCTTGCCCGTCCTCACGGCATTATCCTTCTGACAGGTCCTACGGGATGTGGTAAGTCCACCACTCTTTACTCCTTCTTAAAGGAAGTAAACCACCCTGATGTTAATATCGTCACCGTTGAGGACCCTGTAGAGTATTCTATGGCGGGCATCAACCAGACTCAGGTAAATGCAAAGGCGAATATGACCTTCGCCGCGGCTCTTCGTTCCATTCTCCGTCAGGACCCTGATATTATCATGATCGGTGAGATTCGAGACGAGGAAACCGCTGAGATCGCCGTTCGTTCGGCTATCACGGGACACCTTGTATTCAGTACCCTCCATACCAACGACGCACCCGGTGCTATCACCCGTCTAGAGGATATGAAGGTTAAGGATTACCTAGTTGCCGACGCGCTCGTTGGCGTTATTGCTCAGCGTCTTGTAAAGAGAATTTGTCCTGCCTGCCGTAAGCGCGGTAAGACCAACACTCGCGAGATGGAGCTTCTCGGAATTGACGAGCCTATAGTAATTTCCAGACCTCAGGGCTGCCAGTTCTGCAACAACACAGGCTATAAGGGCAGAATTGCCGTTCACGAGCTTATGTACGTAAACGATAAGATGAGAAACGCAATTCTCACCGATAATAATCTTGAAAATCTTCGTAAGGTTGCCGCGGAGAACGGTATGACACCTCTTTGGACCAGCTGTCGTGAGCTTGTTTATAAGGGCGTCACAAGTATCCACGAGCTTATGAGCCTTAACGTTGAATAAAATTAACCGAACTAACTAACCAAAGGAGTCGCCATGTCATACCAGCATCTATATTCCCGCGTGCCCGCACGCGTCAGCCTATATAATAAAAGAGATGGCTTTGACACCTTTGCCCATTCGTCGGAGCTTGATGCGGCGTTTATCCGCGGCGAGCTTTCGGCTACCTATGCCGAAAAGCTTAATATCCACGATCCCCTGAGGGTAAGACGTGGAGAGATTCCCGTGGTTTACAGCCAGATGCCTCTGTCCTCGGGCAGAGTGGCACATACCGCCATCAGCTATAATCCCGTTGACTTTACAGGTGAGAGAAGTGCGTATTTTGCGCATACGCTGGTTCTTACCGAGGGAGAGATGGCATCGGTGCTGAATAATCCCGAGACCGACTGCTTTAACCCCGCAGGTTTCTTTACCGACATATCAAGATTTAATATTACCTCTCAGGGCGCGGCGCCTAATCCCACCTGCCCGCAGTTCAACTATGCTCCAAGGGCGCTCTCGGATCACAGAGCCGTGGTTCTGAAATATGATCCCGAGATGGTAAAGAAGTTTATTTACGCTATTCTGCACGCCATCTGCCAGGGGGGCAGGGAGGTTATCTTCCGCCTGCCATTAGAGGATAAGCAGGCATCGGCAGAGGCGCTCTCACTTATGAATGCCATAATGAGTGTTCTGCCTTACGGTCTGCGTGAGAGAATGTCCTTCGTCAGCTTCGTAAGCACCCCTGATGCATATCAGGGCTTTAAGGTCAAGTGCATCAGCGCGCTTGCGCCCGCAATTCCTGCCGACAGATGCGTATTCTTCAATTTTGCGGACGGTACGGTCAGCGGTATGCCCTCGGATTATAAGAAAAATTCGTTGCTGGCAACCTTCTTCTATTCGCTATTTGAGTATAAAAGGATCAGAGATGAATTTCTGCCCTTCGTTGCAAGGATCACCGAAAAATACGATACCTGTACTCTTGACGTGATCACTCTCAGAGAGCTTTCCTTCCTGTTCTGGCAATGCAGCGGATTTTACGTTGAGAATACAGTCGTGCCCGATGATGAGGCGATCTGCAGCCTTCTGGACGTGTACGGCAAGTATCGCGACGGACTTATCGAGGAGCATAAGGTACAGGTGTACAGACCTCTTGCCAAATATTCCACAGAGCATGTTGCTATGCCCGACGGAGTTTACTCCCGTCTTTGCGGACTTTATCCCACCGAGTGCGTGGTTGCCAAGGCGGTTGCCCTCGACGTGATCTTAAAGCTTATTCACGTTGATCTTATGCGTGACAGTCTGTTCTGCTTCATCAGCAGATATTACGACGGCGAGATCGACAGGGTAAAGGCGGTTATTAACACAAACCTCTGCCGCGTGTTCTACGGTGGATTTCTGCAGCAGCAGATACTCACCTTCTTTGACGCGCATTTCAGAACCGAGCCCGTGCAGACAAGGGATATTATCCTTGAAAAGCTGCTTTTATCGGTTAGAACGCCCGAGATACAGAGGCAGATACTCGTCTTCCTTGACAGACATTACTCTGCGCTTAATTTCGCACAGAAAATGCGCGTGTGCACCACCTGTCTTGAGATGATGCCTGAGTGCGATACGCTGACGGCTCTCTTCGTCAGTCTTGTTAACCGTCGCATAGGCAAGGATTCAGAGGATTTCTCCACCCTTATGGCAACGAAGCTTACCGAGATACTCGGCGCTATGCTTCGTCAGGGTGACGTCAGACTTCTTTCTATTTTCGTAGAGAACAGCGGCTTCTGTGAGGAGCTTGCTTTCCACTATATTTTATCAGGCGGCGTGGGTGCAGAGATGCTTGTGGCAATTCTCGCGGCTATGCCTGCTCACAAGCGCGGTGACAAGCTTATGAGAGCCTACAAAATGCTCGGTAGCACTCCAGCGAGGGCGTATTTTGATTTCCTCGCCCGCTTTATCGGTATGCCCGTGGTCGTTGCACCCTCAGGGCTCAAGGAGCTGCTCAGGCTTGACAGAATGGCGGCGCTTACACTGCCCGCCGATGCGCTTGCTTACTTCCGTGAGGTAGTTATTTATCCCGTTATTGCATACGTCTATGCCGACGTATTTAAGGTTGAATACGGTAAGGAGGGGCTTGACGAGCTTCGCACCTATGCCGAGGCTAACCCCGTGATTATGAGCTTCCCTCAGTACAGGCTGATAACCGATTATCTCTCCCTGCTTCACAAGTGCAGTCTCGGTGATACCGAGGGCGCGTTCAAGGTTGCCGCAGGGCTTCCCGATTCGGAGGAGATAAGGGTAAACGTTGGCGAATATCTCAGATCCTATGCCTTTGATCCCGAGGCGGAGGATGAGGAGAGCGCTTGTACCTACCAGCTTGTGATCAACTATCTCTGCAAGGGCAAATTCGGCTTTGACAGGCTTTATTCCAAGTATCAGAGACACTTTGAGGACATATACGAGGAGGAGGGCATTGCGGGCAGCGCTATTGCAAAGGGGCTTAATGCCGATCGCAGAGCCGCCGCAAGCGCTATGGAGCTTATACTCTCCTGCGCCTCGGATATCTCGGGCGTGTCGGATAATCTCACGCGTGTTGCAACAGCCGCGGACTCGGGGCTCAGACACGCTATAGCCGACTTTATCGCCATATACGGCTTCGGCGCAGGTCCTTTCCTAAAGAAGCATACCAAGGACTCCTGTGTGGAGATCGAGGATATGGCCGATGAGCTTATCAGCGAGCGCAACGCATCTATCAACTCTGTTGGCGATGCGGTGGATCTTATCCTGCGCAGAAAGTCTTAACCCAAAAAACAAAAGAGAGGTGTAAAAACCTCTCTTTTTCTATTGATTTTTTCCGAAAGTTATGCTACTATTGATATATATTTAATTGAAAGGAAGAAAAACTATGCTTGAAAGAAAAGATATAGATCCCAAGTATAAATGGGATCTTACCAAGATATATCCCACCGAGGAGGATTTTAAGGCGGACTTTGAGGCGGTTGAGGCGATCGTTAAGACTTTCCCCGCCCATGAGAAGACTATGACCGAGAGCGCTCAGGGACTGCTCGCGGTTCTGAAGGACGAGGCACAGCTTGATTATCTCATCAGCAAGCTCTGGACCTACGCTCACCTTAATTTTGCCACCGATAACGCCAACAATCTCCACCAGGCGAGAGTGGGCAGAGTCCGCTCGCTCGCAGTCAGCGCATCTGCGGCAGGCTGGTTCGTCAACCCCTATATTCTCCGCCTCGATGAAAAGACGGTAGAGAAGTGGTTTGAGGAGGAGCCCGGTCTTGAGACCTTCCGCCGCACCCTTCATAGCGTTATGCGTCAGAAGCCCCATACCCTCAGCGACGAGTGCGAAAAGCTGATGGCTAATATGGGCGACGCTCTCGGCTCCCATAGCAACATCAGAGGCATTTTTGCAAACGCTGATTTACAATTTGGGAAGATCCGCGATGAAAACGGCAAGTATATGCAGCTTACTGACACCAACTACGTGCCCACTCTTATGAAGCCCGAGCGTAACGTAAGACGCGCCGCGTTCAACTGTCTGTACAAGACCTACGGTCAGTTTGCCAACACCTTTGCTACTGTGTACGAGGGCTACGTTAAGGAAAGACGAACCCTCTCAAAGCTCAGCAATTTCAAGAGTTCGCTTGATGCCTCCACCTTCAGAGATGAGGTGACACCCGTTATCTATAACAGCCTTATCAAGTCGGTTCGCAGATCGCTTCCCATTATGCACGACTACTACGAGCTGAAGCGCGAGGTTCTCGGCCTTGACAGACTTCATATGTACGACGTTTACGCTCCCCTTATCGGCGAGTGTGAGTCCAAGTACAGCTATGAGGAGGCGGTTGAGGAGGTTCTCAAGACCGTAAAGATTTTTGGTGAGGAGTATCACTCTACCCTTACCTCAGGCCTTAAAGAAAAGGGCTGGGTTGACGTTTATCCCTCCAAGGGTAAGCGCGGCGGCGCATTCAGCGCAGGCTGCCCTGCCACTGAGCCATATATTCTTCTTAATTACACCGATACCTTTGACGACGTTTCCACCCTCGCTCACGAGGCCGGTCACTCTATGCATTCATATTTCTCGAGAAAGTATAACGAGCCCCACAACTCCGATTATACTATCTTCGTTGCAGAGGTTGCCTCTACCGTAAACGAACTGCTCCTCGCTCACAGAAAGCTTGAGGAGTGCAAGTCGGATGCAGAGAAGCTTTCTATCCTCGACGGACTTATGGAGACCTATAAGGGCACTCTCTATCGCCAGACTATGTTCGCAGAGTTTGAGAAGAATGCTCACGCTCTCTGCGCAAAGGGCGAGCCCCTCACTGCCGATGTGCTTAATAAGATGTATATGAAGCTTATCAAGGCTTACTTTGGTCCTAAGGTATGGAAGGATAAGCAGATCGCTTACGAGTGGATGCGTATTCCTCACTTCTATACTAACTTCTACGTTTATAAGTATGCTACCTGTATCTCCGCAGCAAGCGCGATCGTAAAGCGCATCGAGACCGAGGGCGAGGCTTACGTTGGTCAGTATATCGAGTTCCTGAAGTGCGGTGGCTCCAAGTCGCCTCTTGACAGCCTTCTCGTTGCGGGAATTGATATGACAGATCCCTCTGTTGTAGATGGCGCGATCGAGGACTTTGCCTCCGCAATCGCAAAGTTCAGAGAAATTTACAACTCTCAGGCAAAATAACAAATTTCGCTTGACAATTTAAAAGCGATATGATATAATAATCGAGGCTTCAGAAAATGAAGCCTCGAAAACTTAATGCGGATGTGGCGGAATTGGCAGACGCGCTGGTTTCAGGTTCCAGTGAAGCAATTCATGTGGGTTCAAGTCCCGTCATCCGCACCATGTAAGAATGCCCTCGATTTTTCGGGGGCATTTTTTTGCATCTATGATAATGACGGGACTTGAAGTAAGGAGAAACAAAACAAGCACAGCCATCGCGGCTGTGCTTGTTTTGTTTATTAGTAGTAGGTATTTGATGTAAAAACGGTAGTGAATAATAGATTAAACTGCATTAGACTTACTTACTATTTGTGATCGCAATTCAGTGGAAGGTGATAATACGTCATCTTCCGTAAAAACTAACAACCTTATTTCCTTAGCGCCTGTTCTTTCCCTATCGTATGTCAGGTATATCTTATTATCGAAGAAATCTACATCCGGATAAGACGTAAAATAATCAGGATCATCAACGAGCTTTTTATATACGAAGGTTTCTCCGTCATCTTCGGATAGCCATACGCTCATCCTACATCTGGCATCCCTCATATCATTATTGACAAGAATGATTCTGCCGCTCGGCGTACGGGAAATATAAAATCTGGTATTTGGAGAGGAAATTCCGTTAAGGAGCGCCTCGGACCAGGTAAAACCGTCATCCAAAGAAATTGCTTCTGACAATTCTCCGCTTTCGTTACGAGCAAACATACGTATTGCTCCATTTCTCTTTTGATATGCCATAGCCTCGTCAAATGAAGTAGGTATTTTTTTAGCTCCGTAGTGGCGAGAGAAGGTTTTACCGTTATCGTCAGA
>JAFWXZ010000049.1 GCA_017522795.1 Clostridia bacterium
ACCCTTAAGTCTCTTGTAGTTACCTCTGCTGATGGTAAGAACGTTTACTATCTTGGTTGCTACAATGATTTCGATACTATGAGCTGCTCTAACGCAAGCTACGTTAACGCTGATAACCTTGGTGTTACTCAGTTCCCCGCTGGCCTTGCTCTTATGGAGTTCATAGTTGAAAACGAGTGCGAGCACGTTTGGGCTGATGCTACATGTACTTCTCCTAAGAAGTGCACAGAGTGCGGCGAGACTGAGGGTGATCCTATTGCGCATAGCTACACCGATCACGTTTGCACTGGTTGTGGAGCAGATGATCCCGAGTACTATTGGCCTATGTCTCTTACCGAGGCTGCAGCTGCAAAGGATGGCAAGCTCGTTCAGGTAAGCGGTACTGTTACTGCTGACGACAAGAACAACAGCGTTACTATCAAGGATGCTGACGGCAATACTCTCTACATCTACAAGCTTGCTACTCCCGTTGCAGTAGGCGACGTTATCACCGTTACCGGTGAGATGGGTACCCACAAAGATTCCAGACAGATCGCTCAGGGTGCTACCGCAGTTATTACCACTGCTCACACCTGCGAGTACAACGCAGCTACCTGTGTAGTTAAGGAGCTTTGCAAGTACTGCGGCGCTGAGAAGGAAGACTCCGCTCTTGCAGATCACACTTGGGGCGAAGCAACCTGTACCGCTCCCAAGACCTGTTCCGTATGTAACAAGACTGAGGGTGAAACCGCTGCTCACGTATACGGTGAGGACGGCAAGTGCGTATGTGGCATCACTAACGGTCAGTCTATCGTAGTTGTTAACTTTGCTACTTATGCAGCTGATAACAACTGGGAAGACGGCAAGATGCAGAACACCGTAAATGCTGATGCAAACGTTACCATTACCGCAGGCAGCAACAACACTGAGGTTAGCTATGGCAACAACACCGGTAAGTACTACGTATCCGACACTACCTGGAGAATTTACCAGGCAGATGCTCCCGTAGTTACTGTTAAGGCAGCTGAGGGCAAGACCATTAAGTCTGTTAAGGTTACCTTTACCGTTAAGAACGAGGGTGCTTTCGCTATCGGCGAGACCATCGTTTCCTCTGGCGAGCTTATCACTGTAGATGCTAACTCCGTTAGCTTCACCGTAATCAACGACGGTACCGGAACCAAGACCAACGGTCAGGTTCTTATCACCGCTATTGAGGTTATCTACGAATAATTTCGTTAGACAATATTTTGAACCGCACCTTCGGGTGCGGTTCTTTTTCGTTTTTGTTTTTTCTACATTATTAATTATACAATTGTAAAAAACTATTGAATATAGTAAAATTATATGATATAATGTACTTATAGTGGATAATATTTGTATTTTTAAAATATTAAAAACAAGGAGAATGAAAATGAAAAGAATTATCTGTCTTGTTATCGCGCTTGTACTTTGCCTCGCGGCATTTACCGGCTGCGAAATGATCGAAGGCATCTTTGGTCCCGGCGAACAGCAGCAGGAACCCGACGAGCATATCGACAATGCTGTTGAGTACCTCAGCACTATGTACAAGGACCTTAGCGGCTCTCACGCAAAGGACTTTGACGTTGTTGGACAGGTTCCCGTACAGGGAGTTATGTACCCTGTTACCTGGACTGTAGACCACAAGGACGTTACCATCAGAGAGAGCGTAAAGATCAACTACTTCACAGTTGATATTCCCAGCGACAACACAGCAGACGTTGTGTTTACACTTACCGCTACGGTTAAATCCCCAAAAACCGATGAAACAAGAGAAAAGACCTTTGAGATAAAGGTTCCCGCTGCTACCGCAGAGGGTGTCCTCTCTATTCCTGCGGCTATTGAGCTTGGTAAGGCTCAGGCTAATAGCGCATACACCTCTACCAAGTACTACGTAAGCGGTACCGTTTCCAAGATTGAGAACACCACCTACGGCAACCTTTACATTGCTGATGCGGATGGCAACGAGATTCTCGTTTACGGTACTTATGACGCTACCGGTAAGACCAGATTTGACAAAATGTCCAACCAGCCTAAGGTTGGCGACACCGTTACCTTCTACAGCGTTGTTGGCAACTACAACGGCACACCTCAGCTCAAGAACGCATGGCTCACCGTACTTAACGGCGAGGAGCTTGGTGGCGGCGAGCAGGGCGGCAACCAGGGTGGTACTTCTACAGGTATCCTTCTTGATATGATGGGTAAGACCAACCTTGAGAGCAACTCGGGTGAGCAGACAGTATATTCTGCTAACGGTATTACCTACACCAACGACAAGGCTTCCAGTACTACTCCCAACTATAGCAATATCAGCAGCTATGCGGCAAGAGCATATGCAGGCTCGACTATTAAGATTGAGTATATCGGAATGACCAAGATCGTTCTTGTTCTTGACGACTATTCTCCCGAGGCAGGTAAGGATTACCTTAAGGGCTTTGACGGTATGACCGTTGAGGGTGCAACTATCGTTCGTGAGAATGATGTCGTAACAATCTACTTTGCAGCAGCTACTAACGTATTCCAGTCCGCTCCTCTCGGCGCTCAGGTTCGTATTGAGCAGATTGAGGTATATACCGGCGCGGTTGAAACTCCTCCCACAGGCGGAAACGGCGGCAGCGGTGACAGCGGAAACACAGGCTCCTACGAAGCTCCCGTAGCAGGTAAGGCTTATAAGTTCTATCTCGAGCAGACCACTCTTGGCAAGACTCTTTATTTCGCAGGCACTATGGATTCTGAAAAGGGTACATACCTTGCAACCACCGAGGACAAGAGTGCGGCTGTTGATATCTACTTCGAGGTTGTAGACGGTGGCTATCACATCTACTTCATGAACGGCAATACCAAGACCTATATTAACGCCGCGGCTTATCTCAAGGATAACGGCTATGCAGGCTGCCACTTTGAGCTTGGTACTCAGCCTATCTGCGTATGGACCTACAATACAACCTACGGAATCATTGAGATATACGACGAGGTTGAAGGAAAGTCCGACACATTCTTCGCAGGTACATTTGGTGAGTATAACACAATTTCTCTTTCCGGCGCATATTACAAGGATCAGATTTCCTCCGGCACTCAGTTCCCTGCAAGAATCGTTCTTTCTGAGGGCGGTAACAGCGGCAACGAGGGCGGCAACACTGGTAATGAAGGTGGTAACACCGGTAATGAGGGTGGCAACAGCGGTAATGAGGGTGGCAACAGCGGTAATGAGGGTGGCAACACCGGTAATGAGGGTGGCAACACCGGCAATGAAGGTGGCAACGCTGGCAACGAGGGCACCGATGCTCCCGTAATCAGCGGCAGCGCATCTCTCGATTTCTCCGACGTGGCTAACCGCACCGAGCTTTCTAATGACAAGCAGGTTTGGGAGCAGAACGGCGTTAAGCTTACCAACGACAAGAGCGGTAGCAACGTTAACGTAGCAGACTACTCCAACCCCGCTCGTTTCTATGCAAATTCCGCTCTTACAATAGAGTACTCCAAGATCGTAAAGATTGAGTTCACATGTAATACTGCCGCTTATGCAGAAGCGCTTAAGAACTCCATCGTTGATTGCAACGGCACTACCGTGACTGTTGACGGCAAGGTTGTAACCGTTGAGCTCGGCACTGCAGTAGATAGCTTTGTTATTGCAACTCTCGGCGCTCAGGTTCGTGTAAACAGCATTACCGTTTACACAGGTACCGCAGGTGGCAACACAGGCAACGAGGGCGGTAACACCGGTAACGAAGGCGGCAACACAGGTAACGAGGGCGGTAACACCGGTAACGAAGGTGGCAACACAGGCAACGAGGGCGGTAACACCGGTAACGAAGGTGGCAACACAGGCGACAACGATAATACCGATGATACTCCCGTTGTAGAGGTTAGCAAGGTGACCTATGATTTCAAGGCACTCTTTACCGAAACTATACAGGATACAACAACCATAAAGTCTTCCGATGATATCCTCACCTTTAATCTTGTAGCGGGCGAGGCTGCAGCTAATAAAGCCGGTCAGTTCAGGGTTTACCAGGGAAAGACAGGTGTTATTTCCTCTACCAAAAAAATCGGATCTATTACAATGACCGCAAACGGTAAGGATGACAGCGCTGCCACCGTAACTGTATACGTTTCTAACGATGGCAAGGACTTCGTTAAGGTAAATACCGTTGAGATCTCTACCTCTGCAGAGAACACCTTCTCCTTCGGTGGCGCGTATACCTACGTTAAGATCGAAAGCCAGGGTAAGCAGCTTCAGATCACAGGTCTCACCGTTTCTTACGCAGAATAATTATATTTTTAAACCGCGTCCTTTTGGGCGCGGTTTTTTTATGACCAAAAAAGTCTTGATTATTTCATTCTATAATGCTATAATGTAAATGTAGAAATTTGGCCTTATGGAGTGAATGAATGAGAAATATACTTAAAATATTGGCAGCGTTGCTGCTTATAATAGTATTTGTTTTCAATACCGTATCCTGCGACGTAATAAACGGTGTTATTGATAAGATTCAAAACAGCACGGACAATGACACCCCGGACGGCGACGACGGACAGACGGATGACCGATTTTATATAGACGGCGAGCTGAAATACGAGCTTCAGGTTGGTGATACTCTAAATCTTGTGCTGGTGCGCGGTGAGAGCCTTGAGGGCGACGTACTGTGGACGAGCAGCAACAGCTGCGCCGCCGTAGAGGATGGAGTGATCACGGCACTCTCGGTAGGTCAGGCAGTGATCAAAGCGTCTCTCGGTGATAAAAGCGATAGAGTTCTCGTCACCGTTGTTGAAGAAAAAACAGACACGGACAATAAAGACGAGGATAATAACAAGGACGACACCGACGGCAGCGAGGATGACGGCCGCGGTGATACCGTTATTGTCCCCGGAACCGACGATCCCATTACAAGCGATCCGTACGAAAACGTGGACATGGAGGAATTCTACGAGAATTACACTCCTGCCGTAAGCTATATGGATGCCCAGTACAGATCCCAGCACGGACTTATGTCAGGCAGCATCGAGGATCAGGATCAGAAACCGACTATTTCGGCATATCAGCCGAGATCGAACGGCAGGCTTATAAGAAACAACGTTTATCTTTTCTCCGAGGATGGCAATACCTACTATGTGGTTGACTGCTATGGTGAGGTAGCATTTGAAATATACAAAGGCGGAGCTTACGTTATTCTCGAGGAGGTTGCGGCATACGTATTCGCCTTCGGCGAGATACCCGCAAACCATATTACAGCTAAAAAAGGCAGTCCCTCACAAAGCGTATGGGGAAAATATCTGCGCTTAAATCATTCCAAATTCAGCGGCGATACTTCAAAATATCGCTATGAGCCCGTGCTTCCCAACATTTCAGGATGCGGCGGAGATCTTACATACTATGAAATGGATATAGGTACAACAGGAACCGACTGTGATCCCGGATACAGCATCGTTCCTTACAACGACGGAAGAAAAATTACCCGAGGAGCTGCGCGAATCGTGTACTCCTATAAGGATAAAAACGGTGACAAGATCATCGACCTTGACGAAAGATACGTGTTCTACACCTACAACCACTACAATGACTTTCAGGAATACCTCAATTACGAGGGTGGCTGGGGAGAGATGTTCGGAAATATAACAGTCGGCGGAGTGCTTTCGAGCAATAGTAGCTACAACCCCACGCCCTACGTACCCGTTGTGCGCGGTGATCTGAAGAAAGCCGTGGAAACCGTGATAGTTTATTATTACGTTCCAAAATTCGAGCTTTTTGCATAAAAAGAATAAACTTTTTTAAAATTAAAAAGACGAAAATCCTCAGATTTTCGTCTTTTTTGTCTTATTTTGACAACTATTATTTGCAAATATCCTTAATTTTTTCAAACGCAGGATAATTTGTTCTGCCGCTGACGAGAGGTGTAATTGATACAAATCCGTCTCTCACGCTATCGGTATCAAGGGTATCGTCGCCCTCGTTATCCTGAATGATATATCCGCCCTGCTCCCATATATCGTCGCCGAGATAGGTAAACTCATCGTGGAAGTATACCCCGCCCTGCTTGGTTATTCTTATCTCACCGTGAGCATTGGGCATATTAACGTTATAGAGCATACTTTCAGCAAGAAGATTATTCTCCATAATGAAGTTATAGGCTCTATCAAGATGGGCACGAGCTCCGTCAAGAGTTGTGGGATCGGTGGAAAACGCGATTCCGGGAATGCCAAGTCTTCCGCCCTCGAAAATTGCTCCTGCAGTGCCCGAGTAAACTATATCCTTGCCGAGATTAAAGCCGCGGTTGATGCCCGAGAGGATAAGATCGTACCGCTCCTTCATTCCCAGCACGGCAAATCTGATGCAGTCGGCGGGAGTTGAATCCATATAATAGGATCTGACGCCCTCCCAAAGATCAACCCTTTTGATCTCTATTGGCCTTGTAAAATCGATAGCATGGCTTTTTCCGCTCTGCTCTACCTTTGGAGCAACAACGGTAACCTCTCCCTTGGTTTTCGCCCACTCTACGAGCAGGGCTATCCCATCTGCATAAAGTCCGTCGTCGTTAGTTATAAGTATTCTCACAGCCAACCCTCGTTATTTTCCTTATATTCCTTAAGTCTTGCATCCGCATCTGCGATAAGCTGATTCATCTCCTCTACCGAGTATACGGTTGCACCCGCAGCGCATGCGTGACCGCCGCCGCGATACTTCTCACCGATAGAGTTGATGGTGACAAATCTGGAGCGCAGACGTACTCTGATGCTGCCGTCCTCGTTGTCGATAAACGCAAGCCAGATAAGGCTGTTCTTTATGGAATCCATAAGCGAAACCGAAGCGCTTGCATCCTCCTGAGAAAGACCGAACTGCTGCTGCATCTCCTTTGTCACGTGAAGATAAGCAACGCCGTTCTCGGTGATCTGCATCTGACCATATGCGTAGGACTCGAACTTGTAAAGATGGAAATCCTTCATATAAAGGTTTGCGTACATTGTGTCGGTATCAATTCCGATATCAAGAAGCATACCTGCAAGGCGCATGGTCTCTCCGGACACGTCTCTGAATCTGAATCGTCCGGAATCGGTGACCATACCGCAATAAATGTAGGTAGCCGCCTCGCTGTCGATCTTAAGCTCATCCTTGAATGTAGCATAGAAGTCTGCGATCATCTCACAGGCAGAGGATCTCTCCTCCTCAACCCACATAGGCTCGCCGTAGGGAGCGTTATTGATGTGGTGGTCTATTTTGATAAGCTCGCGGCAGAGGGTGAACTTCTGGTTGGAAATTCTATCCTTTGTACCCGTATCAACTACAATACCGAGAGCATCTGCATACTCCTCGTCTGCAATAGGAGCATCCTCCTCACCGAGAAATGCCATATAATCTGCAAAATCCGCGTTCTGAAGTAAAATTTGCTTCTCGGGATAGGTGAGCTTCAGTATTCTCTGAAGGCCCTTTGTAGAACCCGTAGCATCTCCGTCTGGGCGCTTGTGACGGAAGATGATTATTTTGTTATATTCCTTGATTTTATCAAGTATTTGCTTTTTTATCTCGTAGTTCATATTATTCCTCCGTCTGTGCTATAAGGTCGGCAAGAAGGCTCATTGCCTCCTCGCGATTTTTCAATGTGGCACCGCTTGCCTTCTGATGTCCGCCGCCACCGTATTTTACAGCGATGGGATTGATATTATGTGTATTGGAGCGGATCTCACAAAGCACTCCATCATCTGTCTCGGTGAAGTTCACCCAGCTCTCAACACCACGGATCTCACCCATAACGTTTACCATTCCGCGAGAAATGGTGAAATTATCCGCGCCGTAGCTCGCAGCATCATCCTTATCGGTATAGATATACGCAACCTTAGGAGAGGCGAGCTGTATCTTGAGGGTAAATTTTGCTCTGAGTTGAATGAAGAACAACTCGTCTGCGTAAAGATTTTTATAAATTGTCGAGGTGTCAAACTTTCGCTCCATAAGGAATGAAGCCACACGGAAGGTCTCCGCGCTTGTAGAATCGTATCTGAATCTTCCCGAATCGGTAACCATGCCCGTGTAAAGAGTCTTTGCAGCGACGGCAGAAACGGTAAGCCCGCCCTCCATACACATAGCGGCAACAAGTCCCGCACAGCTCTCATAGGAGGTTGCGACGATCTCCTCGTCACAGATCTTTTCTACGAAAAGGTGGTGATCCATTCTTGCAGTTGCCTCGGCAAGAGTATATCTATCGTCAGAGATCAGCGACTTTGCCGAGGTGTCAAGCACGATGGCAAGCGCACCGCTGTAAAGCTCGTCTGATATTTCATCCATAGCCTGTGTCATCATAAAAGCATAACGGGGTGTCAGATCGCCTACTGCATACACCTCCTTATGAGGATAGGTGTCCTTGATCGCGTGCAAAAGTCCGAGCTGGCTTCCCAGAGCATCACCGTCGGGATTCTTGTGACGGTGAATAATAATTCTGTCATATTTTTCTATTAAAGAGAGTATTTTTTCAAACATTTCAGGTCCTTTCAGGGCGATAGCACCCACAAAAATCATTAACTTAAATATTATATCATAGTTTGACGAAAAATGCAACGAAAAAATTTTGCCTTTTAGCTAAGCAAATGGCAAAAACACATTTTTTGATTCTTTAATAATCCGAGCATTTTTATACTTGCGTATGAGTCTTTTAAATCAAAGACTTAAATATTTATTTTAATGCCAATTTTTGCTTTAGCTTTTTGTATAGTTTTCACAAACTTATATTTATAAAGTATATATGTGATGTTGACATTGGTGTTTTTCAATGTTAAAATATTATGACGCCGAATGATTGGACGGTATTTTCCGCATCGGCGGCGGAAAGGAAATGCTATTATGAACAACCTACATAAAAATTTTGGCTTCCGCAACAAAAGTGGAATTTTGCTTCCCATAAGCTCCCTTCCCTCTCAGTACGGAATAGGTTCTTTTGGTAAAAGCGCATATGATTTTGTAGATTTCCTTGAGGAAACCAAGACCAAGTGCTGGCAGGTTTTGCCTCTCAATCCCACATCCTACGGTGACAGCCCCTATCAGTCTCCTGCAGCCGTTGCAGGAAACCCCTATTTTATCGACCTTGACCTTCTCGCAAAGGCGGGTCTTCTAACCAAGGATGAGCTTAAGGAAAATCGCCACGATACTGTAAGAGTTGATTACGGTTGGCTTTTTAATACAAGATACACAGTTCTCCGCAAAGCATACGCGAGATTTATTGAAAATGGTGGACACAAGTCTGCCTCGTATAAGAAGTATGTGAGGAGTAATGTTCACTGGCTTCCCGACTACTCGCTCTTTATGGCTCTCAAGGTTCATTACAATCACGCTGTATGGACCTCGTGGGCAGATGAACACAGGGATATAAAGCAGGCAAGAGCCCACAGAGCAGAGTTTGAAGCAGAATGCGGCTTCTGGGAGTGGATACAGTATGAATTCAGCACCCAGTGGCAGGATCTTCTCTCCTACGCGCACAGCAAGGGAATCATGATCATAGGTGATATGCCTATCTACGTTGCCCACGATAGTATGGACGTATGGCAGGCACCCGAACAGTTCCTGCTTGACGAGAACTACAATCCCACCGTGGTTGCAGGCTGTCCTCCTGATGGCTTCTCCCCCGACGGTCAGCTTTGGGGCAATCCAATCTACGACTGGGATCTTATGGAGACCGACGGCTTCTCCTGGTGGCAGAAGAGAGTCGCGGAGAGCTTCAAGATCTACGATATTCTCCGTATAGACCACTTCAGAGGCTTTGCGGGATATTATAACATTCCCTACGGTGACACCACCGCAAAAGGCGGTAAGTGGGACAGTGCGCCCGGTATCGCGCTCTTCAGAACCATAGCAAGAAACTTCCCCAAGGCGAAGATCATCGCAGAGGACCTTGGATTTATCACTCCAGACGTCAGAGAGCTGCTTGACGACTGCGGCTTCCCCGGTATGAAAATACTTCAGTTTGCCTTCTATGATGACGACGCGGAATATCTCCCCAGAATGTATCCTCACTCCAACTGTGTTGTTTACTCAGGCTCTCACGATGCAGACTGCACAAAGAGTTGGATCAAGAATCTTAACGAAAGATCGGTAAAGGCACGCTTCAAAAAAGAGTGTCCCTCTCGCAAGGGACAGAGCCGTACCTACGACGTAATCGAGCTTGCAATGTCCAGCCGCGCAAATCTTGCTGTCATTCCCATGCAGGATTACCTTGAGCTTACCAACGAGGAAGGCAGAATGAATACTCCCGCTATTGCAGAGGGCAACTGGAACTGGCGTCTCTCAAAGAGATACAGAACCGCTTCTCTCACCGCAAAGATCAAGGATATGACCGTGCGCAACAAGCGCGCTACCAAATAATTTTAGTTTATTTTTAAATTTATATACGAAAGGAAATCTTATACTATGACAAAGCGTATATTATCTTTTGTTCTCGTAGTAGTAATGCTCCTTGGAATTTGCGTGAGCACAGCATCCTGCGTTCAGCTCGAGGAGTTTATCGGCTATGAGAATCTGCCTGAGGATTATTTGGATAAATATTATCCCAACGGCGTTGGCGGCGGTGAAGGCAATAATGATGACATTATTGTTGACAATAGCAACAACCACCACGATCCCGAGGTAGAAAGACTTCCCGGACATAATCTTATTACTTTCTTCTGGAACAACCCCCTTTGGGTAAAGGATCCCGCGAAACTCGCCAAATGTGACATTTGGTGTTGGTGGGACGGTGGCGAAGGCGGCGGCCGTATGATGAAGCAGTGCGAATACGGTGCAATGCTCACCCTTAATATTCCCGAGGAGGTTACCGAGGTTGGATTTATAGTACGTACAGGCTGTACCGATCCCGGCGGAACATCCTGGGGTAATGCAAACAAGGACTGCGGTCCTGACGACCTCTTTGCTACCATCGAAGGTCCTGATACCTTCATTTATATGCGTGGCGGTAAGAGCGACGCTAACCAATATCACAGCTATGACGGAGGAAAGACCTTGGTACCAATTCAGAAGTTCAACCTTGCAGGTATGGTAGACACTAACAAGATTGAATACATTATTACTCCTGCTACAAAGTTTACAGATATCAGCCAGTTCAAGATCTACGATGGTGACAGAGAGATCAAGATCACCGGTGTAAACAGCCTTAACAGAAAGAGTACCAGCGGTATCATTACCGTTGATGAGACTCTCGACATTACAAAGACCTATACTGTAAAGCTTGACGGATTTGAGACCGAAAAGCCCGTAGTTCCTACCGATATCTTCGATACCGATGAGTTTGCTGCACAGTATCACTATGATGGCAACGATCTCGGTGCTGTTATAAACGGCAATAAGACTACCTTTAAGGTATGGGCTCCTACCGCATCAAAGGTTGTTCTTAACCTGTTTGAGAGCGGTCACGAGGGCGAAGCATACAAGACCGTTGAGATGACTCGCGGTGCAAAGGGTGTTTGGTCTCACACCGAGACTTGCGGTCACGGCACATATTACACCTACTCCGTAACTACAGCAGTTGGCACACAGGAAGCGGTTGACCCCTATGCAAAGGCAGCTGGTCTTAACGGTAATCGCGGTATGGTAATTGATCTTGATACCACAGATCCCGAGGGCTGGTCTGAAGATCAGAAATTTAACACAGGCATTGACAGCTACTCCGATGCTGTTGTATGGGAAATTCACGTAAGAGACTTCTCCAACACTATTGATTTCGGTAGCAAAGAGAAAAACGAAAAGTATCGCGGTAAATACCTTGCGTTCACTCAGGAAGGGCTTGTAAACGCGAATGGTATTCCCGTAGGTATTGATTACCTCAAGGAGCTTGGCGTTAACTTTGTTCATATTCTTCCTATGTACGACTATGCAACAGTTAAGGAAGAGGATCCTAACAGTGGCTTCAACTGGGGCTATGATCCCAAAAACTACAATGTTCCAGAGGGAAGCTATTCTACCGATCCCTACAACGGTGAGGTTAGAATCAACGAGCTGAAGCAGATGGTTATGGCTCTTCACGAGGCAGGCATCGGCGTAGTTATGGACGTTGTTTACAACCACACCTTCGATAAGAACGCTTCCTTCAACAGAATAGTTCCTTACTATTATTACAGATATAAGTCAAACGGTGCTAACTCCTCCGGCTCCGGCTGCGGTAATGATACTGCATCTGAGAGATATATGTTCGGTAAGTTTATGGTTGATTCCACCAGCTACTGGATGGATGAGTACAACCTTGACGGCTTCCGTTTCGACCTTATGGGTCTTCACGACATCAACACCATGCAAGCAGTTGAAAGCGCGGTTCATAAGCTCAATCCTCAGGCCATCCTTTACGGTGAGGGCTGGACTATGATGCAGAACTCCTATCAGCCCTCTCTCAGAGCGGCTACTCAGGACAACATCTCACGTATCAAGCCTACCAACGGCGGTATCGGTGCAGTTGCAGTATTCAACGATATCATCCGTACAGGTCTTAAGGCTGAGAGTGATGATGCATCCAAGGGCTATATCAACGGCAAGGCCGACGATTACACCAGAAGAAGAGTTCTCTTCGGCGTTAATGGAGGTAACGGTTCGGGCGCAGGCGCTAACTGGAAGACAGAAACGGCGATGGTTGTTAACTACATGTCTGCCCACGACAACTCTACCCTTTGGGATAAGCTTACCGTGGCTAACGGCAATAGCTCCAAGCAGACAAGACTTGCAATGAACCGCCTCGGTGCTACCATACTCTTCGTTTCCAAGGGTATCGTATTCTTCCAGGCAGGTGAGGAAATGCTTCGTACTAAGCCCAATGACAAGTACGACACAGGCTACGATCACAACTCCTACAAGTCCTCTGACGAGATCAACAATCTTAAGTGGGACACTCTCAGCGCAACCTCCGACGAGTACAAGATGTTCCAGTATTACGCAGGCCTTTGCGCTATCAGAACAGGTATTGATATCTTCACCAATAATACCAAGTTCACCACTCATGCTCACGGTGACAACTCCGGCTTCTCTATCACTATTGAGGACGGCAAGGGCGGATATGCACTTGTAATCGTTAACCCCGATCAGTACAGCTCCATCAACTACGGACTTGACAGAGATTACGAGATCATTTGTAACGGCGTGAATGCAGGCACAACAAGTCTCGGCACTTGCAAGGATGGAAAGGTTGTAGTTCCTCCTCTCTCTGCGTACATTCTTGTTACCAACAACCTTATTCCCAACAACTAATCAAAATTCGGGCGACCTGACATCAGGTCGCCCTTAGCTTAAAAAAAGCACCGCTGTGGCGGTGCTTTTTGTTTATCATTTATGAGAAGAACTTGCAAACGTCCTCTGCAAGTCTGTCGGGACAGTCTACCATAGGAGAGTGTCCGCAGTTTTCATAAGGAAGAAGAGTAGCAAGAGAGCCAAGTGCATTATAGTTATCAAGCACCATGTAGTCGGGAACAATTATATCCTTCTCACCCATGGTGAGCATAACAGGGCACTTAATATTCTTGATGCTGCCGTCGCCCTTGCCGTAAGGAGTATACTCGTCAGACATGTTGAGATTCGCAAGAGCCCAGTCAAGATCAACCAGGTTTCTCTGCTTCAGAGTCTCAGACATCCAGAGATCATTCTGCTCTCTGGTAGGCATATTTACTGTATAAATAGTAGCATCCCAGATAGCAGTCATGGTTGCCGCATCACCCTTTTCAAAGCAAGCAAGCGCGGGAGCAACCTGAAGAGGATCTGCCGCCATCTCCTCCTTGCTTGCATAGGGCTCGCCGGTGGACTTGTAGTTTTCCTTTTTATAAACGGGATAACCCTTAAGACCTGCGCCCTCTATATCAAAGAACTTCTTTACCTTGTCGGGATATTTAGCGCAAAGCTTAAGGCTTACGCCACCGCCGTTTGACCAGCCTACAAGATAGTAGCTGTCAAGACCGAGTGCCTCGGTAAAAGCATTTACATCGTCAGCAAGCTCCTCAAGTGTATCAAAACGGTTGTTGTAGCTGGAATCACCGAAGCCGCGAAGGTCAACGGCGATACATCTGTACTTATCCTTAATTCTTGTAATTAGAGGCTCAAAATGAACGGAGGAGGACATATTTCCATGTACCATTACTACGACGGGGCCCTGACCCTCGTCAAGATATGCAAGCTCCTCGTGGCCAATAGATATAAACTTCTTTTCCATAATAAATCTCCAAATCAGATAGTTATCTGCTCGTCAAGCAGGTTTGTGAAGCCGAGAACAAGCGCGGTAAAGGATGCGGGATCCTCATACATACTGGCGTGTCCCGATCCGTTAATAGTGACATAGTGGCTGCCCTTGATCCTCTCGTGGAGCATAACCTGCTCTGTGGGGGGGACCAGGCAATCCTCCGAGCAAGAGATTATAAGCGTGGGAGCGGTGATCTCACCTACCCTGTCGGTATAATCATAATCACGGGAGCTGTCGGTAAGACGGATAAGGCTCTCCTGCACATCGGGGCGGGAGAAATAGGGAATAAGAGTTCCCTCACGTCTATCCATCCAGGCAGACTCTCTCTCATAAAACTCGGTGGAATAAATTACGGGAATAGTGGTAAGATAATATGCCTCGCCGTCACCCGTTCTCGCCACAGCATTCCAGCCGTCACCTATCTTGCGCAGCCAATCAGACGTGCGCATACAGGTGTTTGCCAGAACGAGACTGCGGATTCTGTCAGGACGCTTTACCGCGTACTGAATAGCGATCTCGCCGCCGTAGGAAATACCCATAATGTTGTATTTCTCATAGGGGAGAAGATCGAGCAATGCCTCAAGCACGTTTACCTGAATGGAATGACCGTATGGCTCGGTCATTCTCTCGCTCTGTCCCTGATCGATAAAATCAAGGAGAATAGTCACGTTGTTGCGTGAAAAATTGGGAATAAAGGATTTCCAGCTACCGCAGGACATCATAATTCCGTTAAGAATTACGAGGGGCTGACCATGATCACCGTGTACCTCGTAGTACACCCTTTTGCCTTCATAAAGAAATTCTGCCATATCAAAACACCTTAATTATCTCTTAGCGATAATGCCAAGTGCGTATGCCTCTTCTCTGATCTGATCTCTAAACTTGGGATGAGCTACGGAGATGATGCGCTCTGCGCGCTCTGCAAGGCTGGTGCCGCGTAGAGATACGCATCCGTACTCGGTAACGAGATAGTCAACGTCGTTTCTGGAAAGAGAAACAGCCGCGCCTGCCTTAAGCTGACAAACGATCTTGGAGGTCTCAACTCTCTCTCCCGTTGCGGGATCCTTAACCATAGCGGTGGAGTAAAGAGCGATGATAGAACGTCCGTTTTTAGACTTCTGCGCGCCCACTGCGGTGTCGGACTGTCCGCCTGTACCCGAGAACTGAACCGAACCGATAGACTCGGATGCGCACTGACCTGTAATA
Organism: Clostridia bacterium; assembly: GCA_017522795.1. Lineage (GTDB taxonomy): Bacteria > Bacillota > Clostridia > Oscillospirales > CAG-272 > UBA1740. The sequence goes on from JAFWXZ010000049.1 coordinate 15,387, forward strand.
TCAACCTCAAGAGTTGTGTTGATGGAAACCTGGTTATCGTTCTGCATAATGGTGTATGGATCGTTTACGTAGCCGCCGTCAAGAATCTCGACTGCGGGGTTGTCATCGATGAAGTCGTAAAGCTCTTTGGTACCCATAGCAAAGGCAGCAACCATCTTTCCATTGTTAATCTGCTTGCACTTGCCGTTGATAACACCCGCCTTGGCAAGCTGTACCATTCCCGTAGTAAGCATCTCGGTGTGTACGCCAAGATTCTTCTTGCCGTATAGGCTGGCAGCAACCGCGTTGGGAATACCGCCGATTCCAAGCTGGATGCAGTCGCCGTCATTGATCATTTCGGCAATAAGCTTACCAATGGCAAGATCCTTCTCATTGGGAACTGCGTCTGCGATCTCGGGCATAGGATAATCTACCTCTACAAGGTAGTCAACATCGTTTACGTGAAGCTGAACGTCACCAAATGTTCTGGGAGCGTTAGGATTGATCTCAAGAATAACCGTCTTTGCCGCCTTGATCATCTGCATCTCATATGTATTAGAGAGAGATATAGACACGTAGCCGTGCTTGTCGGGCATAGACGCGATACCAACGTAAATGTCGGGCTCGCGGAAGAAGAGTCTCTTCTTTGCCGCAAGATGAAGGTGATTGGGGATAAAGGAAATATTGCCGTTCTTATGAGCCTTTCTGAGGACGGGGGTGTAGAACCAGCCCTCGGTGGTAAAGCTCTCCTTGTACTCGGGGTTCACGATAAACTCGTATGCTCCCATAGGAAGACAGTTGGAAACCAAAACTCCCTTTACCTTATCTGCGATAGTATGCAGATTTGTCATAAACTCCCTGCCCTCTGCCGAGCCAAGACCGGTCACGATATAGTCTCCGCTCTTTACAACGCCGAGAGCTTCGTTAACAGATACGTACTTTGCCATTGATATATCTCCTTTGTAAATTTAATAATCTTGTAAACTATATATTTCAATCGCTTAGCCAACAGCAACCTAAACGAATAGATTTTGGGTTATAGTTGACTAGTGAATAAATTTCAACTTTAAATGGTTTTTATCTTATTTTTAGTATTTAGGGTATCCCCGCCCTTTCGGGCGGGGCTTTTGGGATAATCGAATCGTTTAATTAGTCAGTGATATACTTCTTAAGATCGTCAATGGTCTGAAGACCGGTGAAGGGAGCGCTTGCAGCAGCGTGGTTATCGGTAGCAAGATCACCCATAATTGCCTCGTTTGCGGTATCGTAGAAGAATGCAGCGGAGAAGGACTCAACGCCTGTTCTTGCGCCGTCAGCGTAAGAAATCTTGTCTGCCATAGCAACCTGAAGCTCTACGGACTCCATAATTTCAACAAGGTTAGCTCTGGTAAGAGGCTTGCCGCTCTTCTCAAGCTCCTCAAGAGCGTTGCAGAAGAGATTACCTGCGATATAGCCTGCAAGTGCGTAGGAATTGTAGCTCATACCGAACGCAATGCTGGGATCCTCGGTCTGTGCATAGTTGAAGATCGCCTCTGCTGCATCCCAGTAAGCCTCGGTGAAGCCGGGAACACCTGCAGCATATGCTGCGTTAAGCATCTTGTACGCCTTGAAGAGAGTAGTATCCTTGTTATAAATGTAGGTAGTGGAAGAGGTATCAAGCCAACCCTGAGCGTAAATAACCATCTTGGACATGATCTCAAGACCTGCTTCGGTAAGGTTGTTGTCACTTCCGTTAAGAACTGCGGGAGAAGCATTGTTGTAGGAGGTAAGAACGTTGCCCTTGAAGTTTGCCTGAGAGAGAGCTGTAAGAGCTGCAATGAAGTTCGCGCCTGTTACAGTGACAATAACGGTGTCACAGCCACCGGAAACGATTGCAGTAGCAGCAGCGCTGAAGTCAGAGCCGGGAACGTCCTGATAAAGGATGTTAGACTTCTTGGATGCAGGAAGAGTATCTGCCTCGAGCTTGATACCCTTGAGAATACCCTGAGAAGCCTCGTCCTGGTTGGAGATAACGCCAACCTTCTTTGCGCCGAGACCTCCGGTTATGGTCTTGCCATCCTCGGCGAGAGCGTTTGCAAATGCACGAACGATAAGAGAACGACCCTCGGTCATATTAAGGGGCTGTACGGGGAAGATGGATCTGTCGCCATCCTCGGTAGCGTTGTCGTTATAAAGAGCGTCAACACCTGCAGCAGCATAGATCATAGGAACGCAGTTTTCCTTGAGGAGATCAAGGTTAACGTTTACTGCATATCCACCGTAGTTACCTACGATAGCGAATACCTCATCCTCGTGGATAAGCTTTTCCATAAGAGGAACGGAGTTGGTAGCAGTACCTTCATCGTCATAGTGCTTAAGAGCAACGGTCTTACCACCAAAGCCACCGCTCTGGTTATACTCGTGGAAAGCAGCTCTGATACCAAGGTTGAAGGGAACGCCGATACCTGCAAGAGCACCTGTGATACCTGCGGTATTACCAACGTAAATTACGTCGCCCTCATAAACCTCATCGCTGAGCTTGGGGCCGTTCTCGCCGGAAGGGGTACAAGCCGCCATGCCGAAGCAGAGAACGAAAACGAGTGAAAGCGCAATAAGCTTAATGTTGTTTTTCATTGTGTTTCTCCTTGTTTATTAAAATAAATAACATTCATCTTTATTATGATGTAAATGTTCAAAAAGGATACCTAAGTGGTTTTCGCAAAATAGCTTATACCCGCTTAGCCGCCGAGATATGCGGAGATAAGGCGCTCGTCGCGAAGCAGATCCTCCGCCTTTCCGTGCATACTGATCTTTCCCAGCTCAAGCACGTAAGCATAGTCGGCAATTTTAAGTGTTGCAAGAGCGTTCTGCTCTACGATAAGAATTGTAGTTCCCTCCTCCTTTATCTTAACAAGGGTCTTGAATATATCCTTGATAAGAAGGGGAGCAAGTCCAAGAGAGGGCTCGTCAAGAATAAGAAGCTTCGGGCTGCCCATAAGAGCGCGGCCGATAGCAAGCATCTGCTGTTCGCCGCCTGAAAGAGTGGAGGACTGCTGCTTTGCTCGTTCCTTAAGTCTTGGGAACAGAGTATAAACACGCTCAAAATTACGGGCAAGCTCTTCTTTGCTTTTGATATTATAGCCACCCACACGAAGATTTTCCTCGACGGTAAGTCCTACAAGAACAAATCTGCCCTCGGGTGACTGCATAATTCCCTGCTTTGCCACCTTGTGCGCAGGCTTTCCTGCAATATTTACTCCGTCAAAGATGATCTCTCCCGAGGAAGGCTTCAAAAGTCCGGAAATAACCTTCAGCGTAGAGGTCTTTCCCGCGCCGTTAGCGCCGAGAATTGCGACTATCTGTCCCTCTCCAACGCTAAGATCTATGCCCTTGACAGCAGAGATCATACCGTAATTGAGCTTCAAGTCGGATATTTTAAGAAGTTCCTTCATTAGTCGTCCTCCTTTACGCCGAGATAAGCCTCTTGTACGGCCTTGTTCTGCTGGATCTCCTCTGTAGTGCCTATAGCAAGCATCTGACCGAATGAAATAGCGCAAACGGTATCACAAACGTTCATTACAAGACCCATATCGTGCTCTACGAGAAGAATGGTGACGCCAAACTTGTCGCGGATCTTGCGAATAGTCTCGGTAAGCTCTGCCGTCTCGGAATCGTTAAGACCTGCGGCGGGCTCATCCATAATGATAAGCTTTGCATCCGCCATAAGCGCGCGTGCAATTTCAACCTTCTTGAGAATTCCGTAAGGAAGTCCCATAGCATACCAGGATGCATAGCTCTCAAGCCCCATAAACTTCAGTATCTTCATAGCCTTTGCACGAAGCAGCTTTTCTTCCTTTTTCAGAGAAGGAAGAGCAAAAACGTGGCCTATAAAGCCTGTTTTATAGCTTCTGGTGCTTGCCACAAGAAGATTCTCTATTACTGAGATCTCTTTAACGAGCTCGATATTCTGGAAGGTTCTGCCGATACCCTGCAAAATAATGTCGTGAACCTTAAATGATCTGAGATCGACCACCTCTCCGTACTTGTTTTCAAAGTACATATCGCCTCCGGTCGCATCATAGAAGCGCGTGATACAGTTGAATACTGTGGTTTTTCCTGCACCGTTTGGACCAATAAGACCGAAAATCTCACCCTTCTTTACGTCGAAGGTAAGATCGTCAACCGCCTTAAGACCGCCAAAATACATTTTCAGCCCCTTGACCGAAAGAAGAACGTCATCGGGCAGGCTATGATCGGTTGAGGAGGATGCTTTAATTTTAGAAATCTCATCCTCAAGCTTTGCAATTTTTGCCTCGATATCAGCTCTTTCCTTGTCAATTTTTGCCTGATAAAGCTCCTTAAGCGCCTTCTCCTCTTCAAGATAAGCCGCCTCAAGAGCAGCCCTCTCAGCATCATAAGCCTTGCTGTCAGAGGAACCCGTCTTGGAAATAAAACTATCTCTGTCCTTTTCAAGAGAACGGACGTATGCAGCTCTCTTTTCAGCAATCCTCTGCATTTTTTCAGCGCGGTCTGTGAGAATATCGTCGAATGACGCCCCATCTCTTATTGCCTTGAAAATGCGCTTTGCGGCGCCGTGGTTTACAGCTCTGTGACTCATATACGCCTTTACATCGTATCTCTGTAGCTTTTCTTCAAGAACAAAACGCGCATATTCGTTTTTGTCGCAGGCCTCAAATGCAAGCTTTGACAACCTGCGGTTTGCATTTTTAAGGAATGCGTTGAGTTTTCTCTCAACTATTTCATCATATTTAGTGTCGAGCGCCTTCAATTCCTCTTTGTGAAAATCTAAAGCTCTGCGCAATTTGACGAGCTTTGAATGATAGGAGTTAGCCAAGATCCTTGCCATATTTATCCTCCTTCATCTTCTTGATTATCGCAGAAATCTTCGTCTTCGCCTCAAGCAAAAGCTGCGCAAGACCGCCGGGATAGTACATAGCAATAATGATAACCAGCACACCCGAGGCAAGAGTAATGATAAGCGAATTGTTTGCGAGGAACGGAATCTGGTTAAAGATAACAAGCTTGATTCCGTACATAATGAAAGTGCCGAACACCGCGCCCCATATCGACTTATATCCACCGATAATTACGGCGGCAAGGATATTAAGCGAGGTGATAAGTGCATAGTAACCGGTAGGATCGGTAGCATCCGCAGAACGCATTACCATCATTAGCATAACACCTGTAATAGATGCGTACGCGGTACATATAACGAAGGACATAAGTCTGTATTTAATCAGACTGATACCCATAGCCTGTGCCGCCGCAGTGCTGTTTTTCATAGCAAGCATCGCACGTCCCGTAGGACTGTTGATCAGGTTAGACGTTATTATCATAACGATAACAAGGAATACCATTACAAGAGTAAGCGACATAGTTGTAGGAAGTCTCTGACCGAAGATTAAGGCATCCTTCATACTGAGTGTAAGCTTAGGCTCGATAGCCGCGTAAAGAGTCTTTAAAATTTCGGAAAGAGCGAGGGTAAGAATAACGAGGTAAATACCCTCTATTCTGAGCGAAATAAATCCTACGATAAGACCGATAAGAACCGAGACGCCGATAGCGGCAAGCAGAGCTACAAAGAAGGGTAGCTTTGCCTCCACCATAACATAGTGAACAGCATAAGTACCGATTCCAATAAATCCGCCCGTGCCGAGTGAAGCAAGTCCTGAATATCCCATCAAAAGACAGAAGCCGATAGATGCTATCGCGTAAGCAAAGGTGGAGGCAAACGCAGACTGCCAGGAATAAGGCAGAATCTTCTGAGTAGCAAGGAATCCGACCACACACATCAGCACGCCAAAAAGCAAATACTGAAGTGAGGGCGTCCTAACAAGCTTTCTAATGCCTTCGGTAAATTTGTCGTCGGTTTTAACCTCTCTGTTGAATAAGGCGTAATTTTTCTGTAAATATCTATTCATACCGTTACACCTTCTTCTCTATTTTTTTGCCGAATATGCCCTGAGGCTTTGCAAAAATGATAACAAGCGCTATTGCGTAAATAATAACCTTTGACCAACGTGTAAGCTCAGAAAGTCCCAGAATGTTGAAAATAGCCATTACAAGATTTTCCGCCAGAGGAATGAGGAGAGCACAAATAACGGGACCGTGGAAGGTGCTGAATCCGCCAAGAATACCCGCAAGGAACGCGCTTACCTGATAATCGGTCATAAAGTAAGTTGTCACGACCTTTACCTCTGAGGCTCTCATATATGCGGCAAGTGCACCAAGCGCACCGGCAAGTCCCCAGGATACAGCGGTAACCACGTGTGTGTTGATACCCATCATTCCGGCAATATACTCATTGGAAGCAGTTGCGCGAACAGAGAGTCCCCACTTGCTATAGCGAAGCAGAATGAATATGAGAGGAATGATCACCGCTGTGATAGCCACGCAAACCAACGCGTTATAGGTGACTGAAATATCAACGTCACCAGGAACGTCGATCGTGAAGTTATCCTTTACGATCGAGTTGATCATATACTGCTCTACCTCTCCGAAAATAACAGGAGTAAGACCTGTCACGATGGAAATAAGTCCCATCGTAATTATCTGCTTGCTTAAAGCATTAACGTATCTTCCTCGTCTAAAAAGTCCCACGTCAACCAATATTGCAACGCCCATCGAAACGATCATCGACACGGGAATAGCAATAAGAACGGGAAATTCCCACTTTGTTATTACAAAAGATGCAACGTATGCGCCGAAGGCTGAAATAACGCCCTGAGCAAAGTTAGTGGTGAATGAGGTACGGAAGATAAGGGTAATTGCCAGGGTAACTATGGCGGTAACACACATTGGTATCAAAGAAATCAAAAATGTGTTAATAATTTGAACCATAAATTAGCCCCACTTAATAATGTTTGCAGCCCAGGTATAACCGATGCCTGCAGCGATCATACAAACGGTGCTGCCCTCCTTAACCTTACCCTGCTGAAGAGCAAGCTCAAGAGAGAGGATCTGGTCGATCTGACCGATGTGACCGTAGTCCTCAAGGTAAATGGACTGATCCTCGGTAAGACCGAGATCGGCAAGCATAGCCTTGTGACCCGAGCGTTTGATGTGAAGAATGTCAAGGTAGTCAATGTTAGAGCGAGTCATACCCGACTTGCGGAGTGCCTCGTCAATGCAATGATACCAGTTAGGCATAGAAACGGTGTTGAGCAGACCCTTCATCTTGGGAGAATCCATAAGACGAAGCATACCGAACTCCTTGTAGTTTTCGGGAGTAACGGGCTCAAGAATACCGCCTACCTTAGATCCGCAGGTGTGAACAACAGAGCCGTCGGACATAAGATGAGTGCCAAGGAGAAGGTTCTTGCCGTAATTCTTCTTGAGAAGAACTGCGCCGCCGCCTGCGCCAAGGTTGAACATAAAGGATACACCGCTGTCGGTGTAATCGATGAAGTCACAGTTACGATAGCCGCCGCAAACGAGAACGGTGTTAACCTCGTCGTCTGCAATAAGGATATCCTTAGCAAGCTTCATTGCGGATACGCAGGTGCAGCAACGGTTCTGAACGTCGATGCCCCAGGCATTCTTCGCGCCGATTCTGTCCTGAACGTAGCAGGCAGAGGTTGTGAGAGGATATTCCTTCCACTCCTCAGTGATACAGAGAATTACGTCAATCTCAAGGGGATCAACTCCGCAGTTCTCAAGGCACTTGAGAGCGGCGAGAGCACCCATCTCCTGAGTGCCGTCGCAGGGATCGGCCGAGGGAACGAACTTCTGGTTGATACCAAGCTTTGCTCTTACAGCATCCTCGCTCCATACGCCGCCTGTAGCGTCGGAAATCTCCTTTGCGGTCATTATATTTTTAGGAAGGTATGTACCAATACCAACTATTCCTACGTTTACCATAGTAATTTTCCTTTCTTTTTGCAAACTTTTATTTGCATATTAGGTGTTTTATACCGTTTTTCTTATTAAAGTCTCATTCCACCGTTAACCGAAAGAACGTGACCTGTTACGTAAGATGCATCATCGGATGCGAGGAAGAGAGCCGCCTTTGCGATCTCCTCGGGCTGACCAAGTCTGCCAAGCATAGTAAGTCCTGCAAACTTCTTGAGAAGATCCTCGGGAACGGTCTTCATCATATCGGTCATAATATAACCGGGAGCGATAGCGTTTACTCTTACAGGAACGCCCTTTCTTGCAAACTCCTTAGCCCAGGTCTTTGTAAGACCGATAACGCCCGCCTTGGATGCGGAGTAGTTAGCCTGACCGATGTTGCCGTACTCACCAACTACAGAAGAGATATTGATGATGCTTCCACCGCCGATCTCCTCCATGAACGGACCAACGTATCTTGTAAGGTTGAATACACCCTTGAGGTTAATGTCGATAACAAGATCCCATTGATCGTCGGTCATCTTTCTGGTCATAGCGTCGCGAGTGATGCCTGCGTTGTTTACAAGAATATCAATTTTGCCGTACTTTTCCTTTGCGTACTCGAAGAGAGCCTTACAAGCCTCGCTGTCGGTAACGTTAAGCTGATAGTACTCAACACCCTCACACTCATAAGTAAGAGGAGCCATATCTACTGCAATAACCTTTGCTCCTTCTCTTGCGAAGGTCTGTGCCATTTCACCGCCGAGGCCCTTTGCGCCGCCGGTAACGATTGCTACTTTGTTCTCTAATCTCATTGTATTCTTTACCTTTCTAAGTTAAATATTTTTGATGATAACCGCGGTACCCATGCCGCCGCCGATGCAGAGAGATGCAAGACCGTAGGTCTTTCCGCTTCTCTTAAGCTCGTGAGCAAGGGTGACGAGAATTCTGTTTCCGCTTGCGCCAACGGGATGACCGAGAGCTATCGCGCCGCCGTTTACGTTGCAGCGAGCAAGGATGTCCTCACGGCTCTCGCAGTGCTCCTCGGAGAGAAGCTTTACAACACCGAGAGACTGAGCCGCGAATGCCTCGTTAAGCTCAAGAAGCTCGATTTCCCGGAGCTTCATACCGGCGTTCTTCAGCGCGTTTCTTACAGCGGGAACGGGACCGAGACCCATTACGTCGGGCTCTACGCCGCCCTGACCGATGCCAACGATCTCTGCCATAGGAGTGAGATTATATTTTTCAACAGCAGCCTCAGAAGCAAGGATAACAAAGGATGCGCCGTCGTTAATACCCGAAGCATTACCTGCGGTCACAGATCCGTCAGGCTTGAAGGCGGGACGGAGAGTGCCGAGCTTCTCAAAAGTGGTGGTGCGATTAATGTACTCGTCAGCCTCGAAAACGAATTCCTTTCTACCCTGCTTTACAGTTATAGGAACGATCTCATCTACGAACTTACCTGCGTCCTGAGCCGCGATAGCCTTCTTCTGAGAGTTAATTGCAAACTCATCCTGCTCCTCACGGGTAATGCCGAATCTCTCAACGATATTCTCTGCGGTGATACCCATATGCAGACCGCTGTATGCGTCTGTAAGAGAGTCGTAGATCATATGGTCTATCATCTTCATATCGCCCATCTTTGCGCCGAAGCGTGTTTTGCCCGGAACGAGATAGGGAGCGCCGCTCATTACCTCGGTGCCGCCTGCAGCAACAAGCTCTGCAGCGCCTGCCTTGATGGAGAGAACGCCGTTCATAACAGCCTTCATACCACTACCACAGACCATATTGAGAGAATATGCGGGAATTTCGATGGGAACGCCTGCGCCGATCGCAACCTGACGGCCAGGGCCCTGCTTTACGCCTGCAGGAAGCACGTTACCAACGATAACCTCGTCAAGCCACGCGGGCTCAACCTTTGCCTCAGCGAGAGCTGCCTTAAGCACCTGTGCGCCGAGATATGTGGGGGAAAGATCCTTGAGCGATCCAAGCATGGATCCGATAGCGCTGCGCTTTGCGCTAACTAAATAAACCTTGTTCATTGGGTCATTCTCCTTTATATTTAATTTTAATTTTGATTACAAAAGCTTGTTAAGCTGCTTCATTACAGCAGCGGCATCAGAAACGATACCGAGGTTAGCAACCTTAAAGATAGGTGCGTTCTTGTCGGTGTTTACCGCAACGATAAACTCTGACTCCTCCATACCTGCAAGATGCTGAATTGCACCGCTGATACCGAAGGCAAGATATGCCTGAGGACGAACGGTCTTACCCGTCTGACCTACCTGACGGTTGTGCTCGAGAACGCCTGTGTCAACAAGCGCACGGGAGGAGGAGAGAGATCCGCCAACCTTGCCTGCAAGCTCTCTTGCGGGAGCAACGTCCTTAACACCTCTACCACAGGAAACGAGGATCTTTGCATCCTCGATCTTATCAACGCCTGCAACCTCTTTTACTTCCTCAATAACAGTGACTGCAAACTTGGACTCATCCCAGGCAACATTCTCCTCAACCACAACACCCTGACGGGAGTCGTCGCGCTCCAGCTTTCTCATAACGCCGGGACGAACGGTGGACATCTGAGGACGGTGGTCGGGACAGATGATGGTGGCAAACAGGTTGCCTCCGAATGCGGGACGGGTCATAAAGAGGTTGCCTTCCTCATCCATCTCAAGCTTTGTACAGTCTGCGGTAAGACCTGTCTTAAGTCTTGCAGAAAGTCTGGGAGCAAGGTCGCGGCCGATGCTGGTCGCGCCAAAGAGAATTACAGAGGGGGTGTACTCTCTTGCAATCTGAGTGACCGCCTGAGTGTAGGGCTCGGTGACAAAGGAAGCAAGTCTTTCGTCATCAACAACGTGAACCTCATCAGCACCGTGTGCGATAAGATCCTGAGCCTTGGATTTTACGTTATGACCGAGGAGGATCGCGCCAACCTTCTCGCCGGTCTTCTCTGCCAGCTCACGCGCGATACCGAGAAGCTCGAGAGCTACGTTCTGAAGCTCGCCGTCGCGCTGCTCGCAAAATACCCAAATATTCTTAGCCATTTTGTCTACCTCCTTATATCAGATGACGCGACTTGAGTGCGTCAACGATTGCCTTTGCGGCACTCTCGGGATCAAGCTCGAGAGTTTCAATAGTCTTGTCAAACTGCTTTGTTGCAGTGGACTTTACCTTTGTGGGAGAGCCCTTAAGACCGATAGCGGTGGGATCAACCTCAATATCTGCAAATGTGATAATGCCGATCTCCTTCTCATCCTGGTCAACGATATCCCAAACGTTCATATATCTGGGCTTGTCGAGGGTGGAGAGAATGGTGATAAGGCACTGTCCCTTAACCTCAAGGGTCTGATATCTGTCCTCAAACTGACGCTTTACGATAAGCGCGCCGCGCTCTGCATCATAATCAATAGCAGCGGCATAGGTGATCTGAGGAATGCCGAGATGCTCGGAGATCTGAGGACCTACCTGAGCGGTGTCGCCATCGATAGCCTGTCTGCCGCAGAAAACGATATCTGCGCCGAGCTTCTTAATAGCAGCGGCGATGATAGTAGAGGTTGCGAGGGTATCACTACCCGCAAACGCTCTGTCAGTGAGGAGGAAAGCCTCGTCAGCGCCCATAGCGAGAGCCTCGCGCAGAGCCTTCTCTGCCTGCTGGGGACCCATGGTGATAACGGTGACGGTTGCGCCGCACTTTTCCTTAAGCTGAAGGGCAGCCTCGATAGCAGTCTTGTCATCGGGGTTAATAATGCTGGGAACACCGTCACGCTTAAGGGTATTGGTGATGGGATCGATCTTTATTTCGGTGGTGTTAGGCACCTGCTTAATACAAACTATAATTTTCATTCTGCTTTACCTCACTTTCTGAGAAGTGCGCCCGAGATAACCATTCTCTGAACCTCACTCGTTCCCTCGTAGATCTCGGTGATCTTCGCATCTCTCATCATTCTCTCAATAGGATACTCACGAGTGTAGCCGTAGCCGCCGTGAAGCTGAACGCACTTGGTGGTAACCTCCATTGCGGTCTCTGCCGCAAAGAGCTTCGCCTGCGCAGCGTTTAACGAAAGAGTGGGAAGCTTGTTCTGCTTTGCATTTACAGCAACGTAAACAAGACCCTTTGCCGCAGCAACTCTGGTAGCGAGGTCGGCAAGAACAAACTGGGTGTTCTGGAACTGAGAGATAGATCTGTTAAACTGCTTTCTCGACTTAACGTATGCAATAGTTGCGTCAAGAGCGCCCTCTGCAATACCGAGAGCCTGTGCAGCGATACCGATACGGCCGCCGTCAAGGGTCTTCATTGCGATCTTGAAGCCGTCGCCACGCTTA
>JAFWXZ010000050.1 GCA_017522795.1 Clostridia bacterium
AGTAGCCTCCATTCCGTTGGTAAGTCTTACTCTGGCGATCTTACGAAGAGCCGAGTTAGGCTTCTTGGGGGTAGTGGTAGTAACCTTGGTGCAAACGCCTCTTCTCTGAGGTGCAGACTGGTCGATAGGCGCGTTCTTCAGAGCGTTGAAGCCCTTCTGAAGTGCGGGAGACTTAGACTTATAAGTCTTGTCAGAACGTCCCTGCTTAACGAGCTGGTTAAAGGTTGGCATGATTTTCCTCCTTTCACTAAAAATAAATAATATATATACCGTCAAATAGGCATAATTCACCCATTCGCACAGGTACATCACATTTTAACACTAAAATATATTTTTGTCAATACTTTTTATAAATTTTCTCACATTTGACACAAATATTAAATAAATACGAAAGCTATTTAGATAATATTTACAAATTTGAAGGCTTTTTCGGCAAAAAGAGCAGGCGATTGACGCCCACTCTTTTATTTTTAATTAGTTAAGGGGAGCAGATAGGCGAGAAAGAAGCGTTCTTCACCGACGACGCTGTATTTTCATACTGCGAGGAGATGAAGGGCGGTTATTTCCGTATATCTGCTTTCCATCGTTAGTCTATAATAGCTTTGGCAATACCGAGTCCACTATTTCCAAGAATCTTGATGATGTTGCCGAGTAGCTCCATCTCTTCAAGGGGGATCTCGGTGAACTCAAGGATCACAGTCTGGGCATCGGGAACGGTTGCTCTGATGCGGAGGTAAACGTTATCCTTGCCATAGTAGTCAACGGTTGCCTTGATTATCTCCTGGATGCGGGTGGTGATGTTGGGGTCAACGCTTCTGCGGAAGACAAGCTTTACGGTCTTGGAGGTATAGGCGTATTTGTTAGTGGTCATATCGGGCATAGCAGCCTTTGCCTTAGCCTTTGCCTCCTCCTCTTCACGACGGATGCGCTCAAGCTCTGCCTGGCGGATAGCCTCAATAGCCTTTTCTTCCTCTATCTTTCTGAGTCTTTCTGCCTCGGCGCGCTCCTCTTCCTCTCTCTGACGGGCGATGCGAGCGTTCTCTGCCTCTAACCTGTGCTGCTCCTCTATAGCCATACGGGCAGCCTCGGCAAGTCTCTCTCGCTCTATCGCCTCTGCGCGAAGCTGTGCCTCGATCTGTGCGCGAAGCTGCGCCTCCTCGGCTCTGCGGCGGGTTTCCTCCGCTGCTCTTGCAAGGTCGGCAGCCTCGGTCTGCTCAAGCAGATGCTCGTACTCGGCGCGGAGCTTTTCAAGCTCGGCTCTCAACTCGGTGATCTCTGCCTCGCTCTCGGTGCGAAGCTGCTCAAGCTCGCGGCGAAGCTTAATTGCCTCGTCCTCTGCCTTTTCTCTCGCGCGAGTCTCATACTCAAGACGGATCTTGGTCTCAAGCTGGTCGCGAATGTCGGCAACGCGGTCGGCAATAGATATCTGCTGTGTAATAGGCTCGTAAGCCATAGTCTCCTGAACAGGAGTTTCTTCAACTATGGGAGCCTCCTCTCTCTGCACTCTGCACTCTGCACTCTGCACTTCAAGCGCGGGAGCTTCCTCAATTACAGGAGTTTCCTCAATTACGGGCTCCTCAACTACCGGAGCTTCTTCGACCATAGGTTCCTCGACAACCTCATCCACCGCAAGCGGTCCCCCTTCCCCAACAGGGAAGGCTTCTTCTTCGGGAGTTTCTTCAACAATGGGAGCTGCCTCAACTACGGGAGTTTCTTCAATTACAGGCTCCTCAACAACCTCCTCGTCGAAGATGTCAAGCTCCTCAAATTCAAGCTCCTCGATCTCCTCGTCCTCGGTTGCCTCGGTGTCGGCGAAAATGTCAAACTCGGCGGGCTCGTCCGCAAGCTGGGGCTCTTCTGCCTCCGGCTCATCTTTCTCCGCAAGCTCAGGCTCATCAGCCTCTGCCTCAGGCTCCTCTGCGATAAATTCAAGTTCTTCAGCCTCGGGCTCGTCAGCCTCTATCTCAGGCTCCTCTTCAAGTTCAAGCTTGATGTCCTCATCCAACTCTGCACTCTCCACAAGCTCAACCTCGTCAGCATCGCTCTCCTCTGAGGACTGCTCTACCACAAGGCGCGCCTTTTCCATAGCGCGGGCAAACTCGTCGTCCTCGGGGGTTATGTAAGGTACCTCTTCCTTCTTAGGCTGATTTCTCGCCTCAATTCTCTTGCCGAGCAGGTCTGCAATGCGCTCCTCAAGCTCAAGGGTTTCAGGAGCAAGCTCAAAATTGCTCTCCACCTTGGTAAGCTCGCCGCGTCTTGCCGCGCGCTTAATAACGTCGCGCCACTCGGTCACCTTTTTTCTACCCATAGAATTATGGTATTTATCCTTGCCTGTGGTAAGGAGATATCTGTACTCCTTCTCACGCACCTTCTGCTCCACGTCCTCGCCAAGCTCGAAGAGGATGTTTTCTGCGGTATACTCTCCCTCGATAGCCTCAAGGCGTGTCCACTTTACCCAGAAATCCCTGGGTGCGCTTACCGCGTCGATAAGCATAAGACGGCGGTAGGTGACGTTGCCCGAAATATGCTCCATATAGGTGCTGGGGGCAAACATCATAACAAGCTCCACCGAGCTTTCCGCAACACCAGTCACGCCCGTAGCCGCCTCAATAGCAGAGGTAAGCTGGCGCGCCATCTCGTTTAAAAAGGAAGCGGGATATCTGCAAGCAACTCTGTCAAGGTCACCGCCAACCGCGTCAATGCGGATCTTTACCACTCCCTCGGTCTTTATATCGTTAGAAACAAAATCCATCGATTTTTTCCTCCAAAATATATTATATCAATATATATTGTAGCATATAAAAATAGAAAATGCAAGTCTTTTTCATGCCATTGACAAAAAAACCTTTATGTTGTATAATATTCAGGTAAATAAGCTTTTAAGGAAGGAGAGCGCTATGATCCCGGAGGATTTTTTAAGTCGTATGAAGGATATGCTCGGCGAGGAGTTCGAGGCGTTTGAAGCATCGCTAAGCCGGCCTAACGTGCGCGGAATACGCGTAAATACGGTAAAAATCTCGGTGGCTGATTTTCTTGAAAAGACTACCCTTACGCTCTCGCCTATTGATTATGCCGAGGACGGATTTATCCCCGAGGACTGCGAGGGCATAGGCAAAACCGCCGAGCATCACGCAGGAATGTTTTACGTACAGGACCCTGGTGCTATGGCAACCGTAAAGGCGCTGGATATTCAGCCCGGCTGGCGTGTTCTCGACGCTTGCGCTGCCCCGGGTGGCAAAGCATCACAGCTTGCGGCGGCGATCGGTGAGGATGGATTTCTTCTCGCGAATGAATACGTACCCAAGCGTGCTAAAATAATAGTAAGCAATTTTGAAAGGCTGGGCATTAAAAACGCGGTGGTCACCTCTCTCGATACGGCAAAAATCGGCGCTATGTTCGACTCCTATTTCGATCTGGTCTTATGCGACGCGCCCTGCTCAGGTGAGGGTATGTTCAGAAAATACGACGAGGCGGTCAGCGAGTGGAGTGAGGAAAACGTAAGGATATGCGCCGAAAGGCAGCGCAAGATTCTGAAAAATCTTGCTATGGCGGTCAGACCGGGCGGTTATCTGCTCTACTCCACCTGCACATATTCCCGCGAGGAAAACGAGGATACGGTGGCAGATTTTCTTAAAGGTAACCCCGAGTTTTCGCTATGCAGGGTAAACTCAAAACTTATCGCGGCAACCGCCGACGGCCTTGACGGAATGGTGGAGGCAAGGCGCTTTTATCCGCACCTCTCTCGCGGTGAGGGACAGTTCATCGCATTGATGAAAAAGGACGAAAATTCACCTATTTTGACAACTAAGGTTGGCAAAGATGCGCTAAAACCCGCAAACAAGGCTGATATTACGGCCTTTGAAAAATTTGCATACGACAATCTTTTCCGTAAGCCCGAGGGTAAAATCACAGTCACGGGAGAATATCTTGTACTGGTAAATCACGAGAATCAGATCCCCGCGTTTTCCACCTTTATGTCGGGGATTATTCTCGGCGAGGTGAAAAAGGGCAACTTCTTCCCACATCATCAGTTTTTCTCTGCCTACGGACAGCTTTTCAAGCGGCGCGAGGAGCTTAAAGCGGGGGACGCCAGGGTAGAAAAATATCTTCGCGGCGAGGAGATAGCTGCCTCGTTTACCGATAGCGGCTGGTGCTGCGTGACCTACGAGGGCGTGGCTCTCGGCGGCGGCAAAGCAAGCGGAGGAAGGATCAAAAACCACTATCCAAAGGGACTTCGGAACAACTAAAAAAATAAATAGAAAGGAACGGGACGATAGATTTAGGCGAGAAGGGGCGTTTGTGACCGAAGCTGTATTAGCATACAGCGAGAGTTTAACAAACGGCACTAGGAAAAGTCATAGTTGACTTTTTCGTTATCGCCAAATATTTCGGCCCGACAAAGAAAATGGAAAACAAAATTCTTGCAACAGTCGGTACTATACAGATCACCGAAAATGACGTAGACGAGTTTCTCGCCGGTCTTGGCCCCAGAGGTCAGAGCTACAACAATCCCGAGGGCAGAAAAATGGTGCTTCAGCAGCTTATCGCAAGCAGACTTCTGCTTCTTGAGGCAAGGAGAAATCTCTTTGAGACCGAGCCCGCCTTTAAGGCAGAGCTGGCAAAGCTGCGCGACAATCTGCTTATCAGCTATGCCACCGAAAAGGCTATCAGCGGGGTGAGTGTTTCCGACAAGGACGCAGAGGACTACTATAATCAGAATAAGGACAGATTCGTCACCGAGGAGAGCGTAAACGCAAGCCATATTCTCGTTGACAGCGAGGAAAAGGCGCTGGAGCTTCTTGCGAAAATCAACGCGGGCGAGATCAGCTTTGAGGATGCGGCGAGAGAAAATTCTACCTGCCCCTCTGGCCAGAACGGCGGAAATCTCGGCGACTTCGGCAAGGGACAGATGGTGCCCGAGTTTGACTCGGCTGTATTCGCAATGGAGGTTGGCGAGATCTCGGCGGCTCCCGTTAAGACACAGTTCGGCTACCACCTTATCAAGCTGAACGCGAAGAACGCAGCCGAGGCTATGCCCTTCGAGGAGATCGCTCCCGAGATCAAGAACGCACTTCTTCAGGAAAAGCAGCGCGCGGCATACGAGAGCAAGATCAATCAGCTTAAGATCCTCTTCCCCGTTGACATAAAGGCATGACGGCTGACACCGAGCTTATAAAAAAGCGGCTCGTGGAGCTTGGACGAAAGTCCTATAATTCGGGCATTTTCACATTTACCGACTTCCTCGGTCTGGCTGAGCAGTCGGCGTTTTCCGAGGTAAAAAGAGAGCTTGGCGGCATTCCTTACGAGGCCTTTGGCGGCGCTGAGGGTGCAGAGCGAGTCATTATCCGCTTCGGCTCGGAGGAGGAGCTTGGCTACTCTATGCCCTACCCCATTTCTATAATCAAGGTAGAGCCCCAAAGCCAGAAGTATGCCGACAGGCTGACTCACCGCGACTTTCTCGGTGCGCTGCTGAATCTCGGAATCGAGCGGCATACCCTCGGGGACATCGTGATAATCGACAACGTGGGCTATATCTTCGCCCTTGAGAGCATCACACCCTATATTGCCGACAGTCTTATCAAGGTGAGGCGCACCGACGTGAGCGTGTCAATAATAACCGAGCTGCCAGAGGGCGAGCTTTACCGCACCGAGCGAAAAACCGTGCAGATCAGCAGCGAGAGGCTTGATGCGGTGATAGCAAGGGTGTATTCACTCTCCCGCGAGGACGCGCAGGCGCTGTTCAAAAAGCGGCTCGTCTTTGCCGACGGTCGCGAGATCGACAGCACGTCCTACGCTCCGAAGGAAAACGAAAAGATCAGCGTCCGCGGTCACGGCAGATTTATCTATATCGGCAGGCAATCTCTCTCCAAAAAGGGCAAGATAAACGTGGCAGTGGAGATGTATGTATAAAAAAAGCGGTCATCGACCGCTTTTTTAAGTTCAGAGTTCAAAGTGCAAAGTTCAGAGTTAGCTCGATCTATATTTAATTAATGATTATTGTTGACAAATGCTTTCGGGTGTGCTACAATTTTAATGGAAAAATATCGGGCAAACCGAGTGAGGTAATAAATATGAGCAAAAAAGATTTAAGAATTGAAACAAAGTGCGTACAGGGCGGCTATCACCCGGGCAGCGGTGAGCCAAGACAGATCCCAATCGTACAGAGCACTACCTTTAAATATGCGACCAGCGAGGATATGGGCAAGCTTTTTGACCTTGAGGCATCGGGCTACTTCTACTCCCGTCTGCAAAACCCCACCTGCGACACCGTTGCGGCAAGGATCTGCGAGCTTGAGGGCGGAAGCGCGGCTATGCTGACCTCCTCGGGTCAGGCGGCAAACTTCTTTGCCGTATTCAATATCGCATCCCAGGGGGACCACGTAGTCTCATCATCTGCTATCTACGGCGGAAGCTACAACCTCTTTGCCGTGACGATGAAGCGTATGGGCATTGATTTCACCTTCGTTGCGCCCAACTGCACCGAGGAAGAGCTGGAGGCGGCTATGCGCCCCAATACCAAGGCGGTCTTTGGCGAGACTATCGCAAACCCTGCCCTCTGCGTGCTTGACATCGAGCTTTACGCCAAGGTGGCGCACCGCCACGGCGTTCCGCTTATTATAGACAACACCTTTGCTACGCCTATCAACTGCCGTCCCTTCGAGTGGGGCGCGGATATAGTCACCCACTCCACCACCAAGTATATGGACGGTCACGGCTCGGCGGTTGGCGGCTGTATCGTTGACTCGGGCAAGTTTGACTGGCGCGCGTCGGGCAAGTTCCCCGGCCTCTGCACCCCCGATGACAGCTATCACGGTGTCACCTACGTTGACAAGTTTGGCCTTGAGGGCGCGTTTATCACCAAGGCGACCGCCCAGCTTATGCGTGACTTCGGATGCACCCAGTCGCCCCAGTCTGCATTCCTGCTCGGTCTCGGTCTTGAGAGCCTGCACGTAAGAATGGCGCGCCACTGCGAGAACGCGCTGAAGGTGGCTAAGTTCCTTCAGAGCCACCCGAACGTCACCTGGGTAAAATACCCCGACCTTGAGGGCGACGAGTTCCACGAGCTTGCTAAAAAATATCTGCCGAACGGCTCCTGCGGAGTTGTCAGCTTCGGCGTAAAGGGCGGACGCAGCGCAGCCGAGAAGTTTATGAAGAATATGACGCTGGGAGCGATTGAGACCCACGTTGCCGATGCCCGTACCTGCTGTCTCCATCCCGCAAGCGCAACCCACAGACAGATGAACGACGACGAGCTGCGCGCGGCGGGCGTGTCCCCCGACCTTATCCGTTATTCCTGCGGAATTGAAAGTGCCGAGGACTTAATCGAGGATCTGGCAGCGGCACTTGCATCAATCGACTAAAACGAGGTAATAAAATGCCTATAAGAATACCAAACGAGCTTCCTGCGGTCAAGACGCTTGAGAACGAAAACATCTTCGTTATGACAGAAAAGCGGGCGATAAAGCAGGATATTCGTCCTTTAAAAATACTGATTTTGAACTTAATGCCAACTAAAGTTGACACAGAAACCCAATTATCGAGGCTTCTCGGCAACACACCGCTCCAGGTTGAGATCGAGCTTATGCACACCTCAACCCATAGGGCAAAGAACGTGGCAGAGGAGCATCTGCTCGCCTTCTACAAGGAGTTTTCCGACGTTAAGGATAACTACTACGACGGTATGATAATCACCGGCGCGCCTGTTGAGAAGATGGAGTTTGAGGAGGTTGATTACTGGGGCGAGCTGTGCGAAATAATGGAGTGGTCAAAGTCACACGTTCACTCCACCCTGCACATCTGCTGGGGCGCACAGGCAGGTCTGTACTACCACTTCGGCATCAAATAGCATATGATGGACGAGAAGCTGTCGGGCGTTTACGCTCATCATCTCGACCACAAGAAGTCTATACTTTTCCGCGGCTTTGACGATATGTTTTACGTTCCCCACTCCCGCTATACCACCGTTCTGCGCGAGGATATCGAGGCGGTAAAGGGACTGAAGATCCTTGCCTCGTCAGACAAGGCAGGTGTGTACGCCATCAAGACCAAGCGAGGCAGACAGGTCTTCGTGACAGGTCACTCGGAGTACGACGCCGACACCTTAAACAAGGAGTACACCCGCGATAAAGCGGCAGGACTTAACCCAAAGATCCCCGAGAACTACTTCCCGAATGATGACGACAGCAAGGCTCCCGTCAGCACCTGGCGCAGCCACGCAACTCTGCTCTTCACAAACTGGCTCAACTACTTCGTATATCAGACCACGCCGTATGATATTATGAAGATTAAAGAGATTAAATAAATACAAAATGCAAAATTAATAAATAACCGCCCGAATTTTTCGGGCGGTTTTGCGATTATATTATTAGTTTATTTTCTCAACCTTAAAGCCTGTGTCGGTTGTGATATACAGATATCCGTCGACGTAGGCGGCGCGGACGGTGGCAGAGCGCATATCAAGACCTGTAAGATCTATAAAGTAGGGAGAAAGCTCATAGCCATTCCAATGTAGGAGAACGTAGCATTCGCCTCGGTATTCCTCCTTGCCCGTCTGATCGTCAATGGGGTAGATATAACCTGCGCCGAAACCAAAGAGATTATGCTCACGGTTCACAAGATAGGATTTGTAATCGGAGGAGTATTCGCCCTCGAACTTAAATTCGCCGACGCCGACGACCTTGTCGCCCTGCTGCTCGTAGATCTCGACCTTATCGTACTGCCAGCTCTCGCGTCCGATGCCGAGCAGGAAGCCCTCGCCAAGATTGATAAGATGCTCGGAGTAGCCCTCAATAATACCCGTGTCGGCGCTATTGATATTTTCGTAATCCGACAGGTCGATAAAGTAAACGGGATCTGTGAAGCTGACCACCACCGCGGTGCAGACGTAGACCGTATCGCCGTCAAATCTCACCGCCGTTGCCTCCTCACCGGGAATAGCAAAGTTCCTGAGGCTGTATGCAAGGCTGTTGTCGGCAAGATCGAAGATCCAGAGGCTGACGTTCTGCTCGTTCTTGATGCTGGCAACATTAGAGTATTTATCCTCGGTCCAACGGGTAGTGGTGACGAGGCGGAGATATCCGTCCTTCTCATCAAAGCTGTACTGATCCTCGGCATAGCCGTTTACGGTGATGACACCGCGACTTTCAAGGCTATCGCCCGAGTAATTAAGAACGGCAATGTCGGTCATATTTCTGACAACGCCCTTGTCCTCGTAAATCCCCTCGTTTTCCGCCACGTACTCACGGGTGATATATACGTTATCTCGGGACACGTAGACCTCATTTGTAAAGTTTAGTAGAGCATTTGCGCCAAGAAGTCCAAGATTGTCGGCATCGAGAAGCGCAACTACGCTGTAGCGGGTGTTGCCCACGGTGTCGGGGAAAATGATGTCCTCAAAGAGTATGGGCTCGGCTCCCTCGCCTCTGTCGATAGAGGGGACGAAGGTGGTGGGATCGTTATAATCCACCGTATTTCTGTTAAAGACGAACTCGCTGACGAGAAGCAGCTTTCCGTCTACCATACGGCTGGTGTTAAGCGAGCCGTCGATAGAAACCATAGCCTTGGTCTTGATATTATTCACGTCGGACACGTCGAGAGAAATAACACCTACCTTGCTCATATCGGTCTTGTTTTCGGTGTAATTTCTCAGCAGGGTGACGGTGTTTCCGTCGGGAGAGAGGTACATCTCATAATGGGTGTTGTACCTATAAAATTCATCGGCAAAGGCAGGTATGACGAACTCGGTCACCAGTCTTGATTCTTCCTTTTCTATTGAATAGACGCGAAGAAGATGTGACATATTACCCGCGCCCCAGCGATAGCTGACGCGGAATATGTACTTATCGGTCATCTTCATAAGATCGCTTTCAATAACGCCATCCACCTGGTTGTCGGTGGACTCCACGTAAGAGCCGTTTGCACCTCCGTCACCCGCAGACTCACCCTGATCTCCGGGTGCGGGCGCCATATCGTTGCCCGTATTTTCATCCATAGCGCCGAATTTGAAGCTGCCGAGCAAGCTCGTCAGAATATCAAAATTGTTTTTATGCTTCGGCTGCAAAAGGCTGAGGCGGTAGTCCTCGATACCCTCGATAAGTGGGAAGTAATCCGAGCCCGAATAGGCGGTAATGTCGCTGGTGACGGGAGCGAATGGCAGGAACATATATAGTCCGAGCGCTATGATAAGCGCAAGGCATACGGCGGCCCTGATAATAGGTGCTCTCATAGATCTCTCCTGTGTTTCGCTTATGTATTTTTCGTCTATCTCGCCGATAGCAAGCATTAATCTTTCCTTTTTGTTCATATCACGATACCCCTTTCGGTAAGGTAGTCACGAAGCTGCTGACGTAGGCGGTAAAGCGTCACCTTCACGTTGCCCGACGTGAGATGCATTTCCTTTGCGATTTCCTTTACCTCACGCATATAGAAATACCTTCGGATAAAGATCCCGCGCCTTGTCTTGTCAAGACCGCCGAGAAAGTCGTTCAGCGCGTCGCGCAGCTCAATATCCTCGGTAATATCGCCCGACGTGTCGGGGATAGCCTCGCAGATCTCCTCATAGATCAGCTCGGGGCCGAGAGGCCGTCTCTGTGTCCTGTCGCGCAGGCGGTTTATGGCAAGATTGCGGGTGATCTTGGTAAGGAATGCCGAAAAATAGTTAGGACGGGTGGGCGGAATGGTCTGCCACGCCTTCAGATAGGTATCGCTCTCGCACTCCTCCGAGTCAAGGGAATCGTGTAGGATCCCCATCGCCACCGCCATAAGCAGACGGCCGTAGCTCGTCCGCGTTTCGGTGATCGCGCGCTCATCGCGTGCGAAATAAAGCTCGATTATTTTGCTGTCGTCCATAGGCATTACCTCGCTTGTAGTCAAATTCTGCGGTCAGCTTTTCTTCGTTCACTCTATAAGACACGAAAAAAACAGGAAAGGTTACAGAGAAAACGGAAAATTTTTAAAAATCTAAATTTCGGACAAAAATTATTTAAGGGGCGGCAAAAAGCCGCCCCCGCTTAGTTTATATTAATTCTGAATTCTGAATTCTGCATTCAAAGGCTTGCGCCAAATTAAGCAGTTTACTGAATAAGATACCGAAAGAGGAAAATTTGAGATTAGAGTGTCGATTGCGACCCGAAGGCGTAGTGACCTACGTCGAGCTTGGGAGCAATCGGCAGTATAAGCCAAATTTTACCTTTCGGGGATGATTAGGCCGTAGCTGCCCGCCTTCCTCTTATAAACAACGCAGGTCTCGCCGCTCTCCGAATCGGTGAAGGCGTAGAATGCGTGACCTATCAGATTCATCTGGAGGATCGCTTCCTCGGGTGTCATGGGCTTGAAGGGGAAGGTCTTTACTCTTATTTCAAACTCGTCCTCCTCCACGTACTCGTCATCATCGTAGTCGCCGATGAGAACGGGCGACTGCTTTACCATTCTTTCAACACGGGTCTTGTTCTTTCTGATCTGTCTTTCAAGTCCCTCAACAGCGCGGTCAAGGGCGGTGATAAAGGTCTCGTTCTCTTCTTCGCAGCGGAAGGTGGTACCGCCGTAATTTACGGTGATCTCGATGATTTTTACTCCTTTGCGAACCTTGCAGGTGACGAATGCCTCGGTATCGGCGCCAAAGAACTTATCAAATTTTGAAAGCTTCCTTTCAACAGCCTCCTTAAGACTGTCGCGCACGCTCATCTGCTTGCCGTAAATCGTAATCTTCATACTCTTACCGCTCTCTTTCGAGAGCACCCATTTGGGTATCCTTTCGTTGGGTTTCGCGGAGCGGAGCTGAAGTTCAATTCCTCTCCGCATTTTTATTATAGCATATATTTTGTGAAAAATAAACAGTTTTTCAAAAATTTCTCAAAAATCTTTTGATACTTATGTACAAACTGTAAAAACTTCACTGTTTTAGAAAATTCTATTGACACGGACGGTTTTTTATGATAAAATTATTATTGTGAGCAACAAAAAAAGCAACCGAAATCGGTTGCTTTTTTTGTTTATGTGTCAATTTCTCTGTTTTCAAGTGCTGCGAGGCCCTCGCGGAAGGCTCTTGCACCGAGGAGACGCTCCTCCTCGTTTTTGCTCTTCAGCATGGGGATAAGCTGGCGGTAGAGCTCGCCTTTCACCGACATATCGCGCTTGAAGCTGTCGGTATTGTAGAGGGGAAGAGTCTTGTCCTTCATCTCAAAGGAATAGAGTCCGAACGCCTCACTACCGAGGTTTCTGGGAATAATAAATCTGGGGTCGATCTCGCCCACGAACTCAAGATAGAGGGCGGTCTCTGCACCGTACTTTCTCTCGCTGACAAGACGGCTGACGCGGCTGACGATCTCGCTGCCCGAGTCAACGCCGGTAATATCAACGGTCTCCTTCTTGAACACGATCTTACCAAAGGTAAGGTTCTTCGCGTCCATAGTCATATTTCCGTTCTTATACTTAACTGTAATAAGCTTTGCGCCGCCGATACCGGGCTCGTCAAAGCCCGTGGACTCGAGCGCGCCCGAGTAGCCGTACATAGCAGAGCCGAGGCTGACGAAATCACCGCCCTCGTGTCTTGAGCCAAAGGCATAGTAATCCGCGCCGAACTTCTTAAGATCGGAGGTGGAAACGGGGCAAAGCTCCGAGCCAATAGGGCCGTCAAGGTCTGCATAGCCGCAGACGATATTGATCATAGAGCTGTCGCCTACGCGTCTGTCGTAAAGGGGGCTGGCAGTAAGGCTCTGACCGAGGAACGCCCAGCCATAGATAACCACTCTGTCCTCTGCAAAATCGAAGCGGTCTATCTTGTCGGAGCTGAAGATATAGCAGTTAGAGGGGAGTCTGCCCGAGGTGTATATAGGATTATTCTCATAACAGTCGTACTTACCGGGAGCAATAATAAACTTGGTATCGGGACTGTTTCGGAACTCGCGGATAAGTAGCTCGGCGGTAGAGCCCGTAGCGCACTCTGTCTCAAAAAGGTCGCCAGAGATAAGCACGTAATTAATGCCCGCGCCGCGAACGTACTCCATCATAGTCATAAAATTCTGACGAAGACCTATTCTGCGCTCGTCACTCTTCTCGGGAGAGAGTCCCGTAAAGGGGGTATCGAGGTGTATATCTCCGCAGTGGAGGAATTTTAAAACGGTAGCCTGAGTTTTTTCGCTCATTATATGTACCTTCCCTTCAAAATCGGCAGAAGCATAGCCTGTGCGCCGAAAAATCATAGTAATTTATTATAGTATAGCATCTTTCGACCGCATTTGCAATATTTTTGGTAAAAAAACTTAAAAAATGTCTTGAAATGGTTTAAATTATATGATAAAATAATAATTGATAATTCAAGGCAGAATTTTTGGAGGTACATCATGCTTAGTTTAGCCGTAAGAAATACCAACAAGCTTATACGAGAAAAATCAGGAAGTGAGAACATCCGTCTCGGACGCCTTTTCACAAAGAAGGACACCGCTCGCCTTATGGCAGATATGCTGGTGCTTGACGAGACTAAAACAGTATATACCATTCTTGACCCCGGAGCAGGCACGGGCATCCTTGCCGCAGCCGCTATCGAGCAGGTCTGCAAGAGCTGTCCTCTTGCAAAGCAGATATTCATTACCTGCTATGAGAACGATCCCGTTTTCATTCCTATGCTGGAGAACAACTTAGAGCGTATCAGAAAGAAATGCCGTCACGACTACGGCGTAAAGCTGTACGTGACAGTATATGAGGAGAACTATCTCACCGAGTCGAAGAACCACTACACCGTAGCGCTCTTTGACGAAACAGTGGAGGACAAGTTTGACATCATCCTCTGCAATCCTCCCCTCGACCTTATAGACAAGCACTCCGAGGAGGCTACGGCTGTTGGCGGCGTGACACAGCTTAAGATGGGAGCGCCCTATCTTTTCTGCCGTATGGCTGCAAAGCATCTTGAGCCCGACGGTCAGCTTGTTATCATTCTTCCTACCAATGCGGCTACCGCGTCTGGTGTTGCCCCCTTCCGTAAGGAAATGGCAGAGAGCCTTGCGCTGCGCAGGATGCATCTCTTCGTCGGCAAGCAAAAAAATATGAAGCGCGCTATCCCTCTCAAAAAGAACTTCATTTTAGCATACGCAAACGGTGAGAAGAGCGACACCATAGAGGTGACCACATCTACCGACAACGGTGCTAAGATCACCGCCCTGCCCCCCATTCCCTACTCCTTTATCGTGGACAAGGAGGACGGCACCCTTACCCTGCCTAAGAGCGTTGAGGACACCAAGATCGTAAAGCATATCTCCGATCTGCCCGAAACTCTCACCAGCCTCGGTCTGAAGATCAGCACGGGCCTTGTTCTCGACGCGAGATGCGAGGGTATGCTCTTCACCGAGCCTGTAAAGGGCTCTATCCCCCTTATCCGTCCCTCCGCTATCAAGGGCGGTCAGATACGCTTCCCCCAGCCTATCAAGCATCAGTACATCGTTCCCGTGAACGAGAAGCTTGTACAGCGCAACAAGAATATGATAATCATTAAGCGCGTGCCTGCGAAGAGTGACGAGAGATTCGTAAACTCGGCTATCTATATGGCGGCGCAGCTTCCAAATCACAGATACATCAGCACACACAATAAGATCAACGTTATCGACACGGTGGACAAGAACACCGAGATCAATCCCAGATTTGCCTTCGGTCTTTTCGCCCTGCTTAACTCCACCATCTACGACAGATATATCTCTATCGTTTCCAAGTCCAAGCAGATCAACGCCAAGGAAATGCGCGATCTGCCCCTTCCCCCCAGAAACATTATTGAAAATATAGGTATGCGACTTATGGCAACCAGACAGACCTCCGTGGCAGTCTGCGACCAGATCGTCAACCCAACCTTACATATTATTGAAAAGAGAAGATAAAAAATAATTTAAGGCTGAAATAATATAAGGGCGGCCGAGTGCCGCCCTTTCGCAAATACTTAGGAGAATACTTATGGAAATACTTCAAAGCTTAATTTGGCTGCTTGCCGGCGTTGGTGTATTCATCGTCGGAATGAACTTTATGAGCGAGGCGCTTGAGAAGAGCGCGGGCAGCGGAATGAAGAAAATGCTGGAAAAGATCAGCAACAACCGTTTTTCAGGCGTTGGAATCGGAGCGGGCGTGACCGCCCTTGTTCAAAGCTCCTCTGCCACCTCGGTTATGGTCATCGGTCTTGTAAACGCGGGCGTTATGACGCTTATGCAGGCAACACCCATAATTATGGGTGCGAACATCGGTACTACCATCACAGGCGTGCTTGTCGCCCTTAAAAACGACTACTTCAATTTGCTTATGTACCTCCTTTCCTTCGCGGGAGTTATGATGGGCTTTTTCAAAAACGAAAAGATCAAGCTCGCAGGTATGCTTTGCTCGGGCCTCGGACTGATATTCGTGGGACTTGAGGTTATGAGCAGTGAGGAGGCTTTCGGCAATCCTCTTATCGAGGAGATGTTCACAAAGATCTTCGAGGCTATAGATTTCCCGCTTCTCCTTATTTTTGTAGGTATCATTTTCACCGCCCTTATTCAAAGCTCCTCTGCCGCGACGGGCGTTGTTATCACTATGGTCGGTACAGGCGTGATGCCCCTCGACCTTGCGCTGTTCATTATTCTCGGCGCAAATATAGGCACCTGCGTGACCGCCCTGCTTGCTTCCGTAGGCGGCAATGCAAATTCTAAGAGAATAGCGCTTATACACTTTACCTTCAACCTTATCGGCACGGCTATGTTCACCGCGCTTATCTGGATATTTAAGGATCAAACGGTCAATTTGCTTGTTTCTCTCTTCCCCGGAAGCGATGCTATGTCACTTCAGATGAGAGTTTCGGCATTCCACGTTATCTTCAACGTGACAACGACGCTCATTCTTCTTCCCTTCGTAAAGCTGCTGGTTAATTATTCCTGTCTTGTTATTAAGGATCAGACCGAGGACGAGGAAAAGCTTACACTTAAATACGTGGACGACAGACTTTTGTCCACTCCTCCCGTTGCGCTTATGCAGGTTAAAAAGGAAATGGATTATATGCTCGGCTTGGTTGAGGAAAATATCAACCTCTCCTTTGAGGCTATGAAGAACGGAACTCTTACCGATGGCGACCGTATTAAGGACAACGAAAGAATCATTGACTTTACCAACGGCGAGCTGACAAAGTTCCTTATAAAGCTCTCCACGGGCGCGTCACAGCACGACGAAAAGATCATCGGCTCTTACTTCCACGTTCTCAACGACCTTGAGCGTATTGGCGACCACGCCGAAAACTTCTACGAGATCGGCGAGGAGATGCACGGCAAGGAAATCAGCTTCTCCGATACGGCAAGAGCTGATATCAAGAAGATGTCCGAGCACGTGCTTTCTATGCTTGATATAGCAAAGGATGCCTTTGAGAACTTGAACAGAAAACGTCTTCCCAAGCTCACCGAGCTTGAAAACGAGGTTGACGATATGAAGCAGGACCTTACCGCAAGCCACTATTCCCGTCTTGCAGAGGGAAATTGCAGCATAGAGGTAAGCCCCTACTACTCCTCTGCCGTGCTCGGCCTTGAGCGTGTGGCAGACCACCTTGTCAACGTGGGCTACAGTATCGTAAACCCCGTCGGCTCACAAAAAGGAGAATAATTTTAAATAGAAAAATGACGCGAGAGATCGCGTCATTTTTTTAGTTTTATTCGCCGGTGGCAAGTGGTATTCTTGCAATGCAAGAGTGGTATTGCCGTTGGCATTGTTATTCGGCTTTCGCGGAGTGGTTGGTTTTATCCGCCTGTGGCAAACGAATGCGCTTTTTCACGCTCTTCTGCATATAGGTTTAAACTCGCAATAGTCGCAGGGGGATTTACCCTTTTGCTCCTTAGGTTCCGCGTCCATTTTGCCATCGCGGATGCCATCGGCAACGCGGGTGACCGAGGCTTCCACCGTGTCCATAATTCCCTGCCAGCCTGCCTCGTCATATAGGAACTTTCGCTTGGTATCGGGTATCTTATCGGGGGTACGGCGGGAGTAAAGAGGAGTATATTTCAAGGTCATAGCCTCGATAGAATCGCTATCGTCGAGGATCATTCCCTCCCTGCCCTGGGCGGATTTTACCGCCTGACTTGCCAGCTCGTCGTCGGGGGTATCCACCCTGACGTCTCTGACCGAGGTCTTGACGTAGATAACCCCTGCGGGAACAAGTTTGCCATTTTTCCCTACGCCAAGGCTCTCGCGGAATTTCTTATTCTCGCTCTCAACGAGCGACTTCAGGTAGAGGAACATCTGAAGATTTGCGCCCTCCGCCATATCATCGGGAGAAAATTCCTTATGTCCCGTCTTGTAGTCAATAACGCGCAGGTAGACGTCCTCGCCTTTTTTGTAAGCGTCAACACGGTCGATAATACCGTAGATGTTCACGGCGCCCTTGTCGGTGGAAAGACAGACGGGATCGGGGGTGGAATCATCACCGCGGCTGAGAGAAAGCTCGAAGAATCTGGGCTCGTACGCCGACTGGGCAAACTCCTCGCAAAGACCGTCCACCACGGGAAGCGCAGCGCGGCAAAGCCTGTCGATCTTTATCCTGGTACGCACCGATGCGCCGATAACCTCCTCGCCAAGCTGGGCAATATATTTCTCGGCGGCCTCACGGGTGAGGGAGGCGCGCTCGTCGGCTGAAAGCTCGCCCGATTTTCTGCCCTGCTCGGACAGAGCGCGGAAAAAGTTCTCAAGGATAGCGTGGATAAACGAGCCGATGCTCCTGGCATCGAACTCTGCCCGCTCCTCCTCACGCAGCTTTATCACGTAGCGGCAGAAATAGCCGAAGGGACAGTTGACGTAGGAGTCAATTCTCGTCTGCGTAAGCGAGAGAGGACGGTCGGCAGCAATGATCTCACCGCCAAGTCGGGCGGTGGAATTGGAAATATCGCCCTCAAGGATCGAGACCTCGCGACCGTAGCCCGACTCCACAAGGGCGTCGCGCACGGAGATATATTTGTCGTGAATATCACCGATGCTCATAAGAGCGTTTTCGGCAGAATAAAGCCTGTCGATAAGGGGCAGCGACTCCACCTTTACCGCACGGACGGTATCTCCCGTCAGAATTCCTATCCTGCCTACCACCTCGGCAGGCTCTATCGCCTTAAATCGGGTGTCTGCGGTGGAATAAGAGAGAGTGACGCTGTCGGTGGCGTAGGAAAATGCGCGGCTGAAGATATAAAGCTCACGTGCGCCCTTTATCTCAAGCTCGGGAGTTATTGCAAGACCGCATTCGGCAAGGCGACGTCTGTCACGCTCGGAGAAATAGGAGCGGTCGCTTACCGTGGCGGGAAACGCTCCTGCGTTCACACCGATAAGGTAGATATGCTTTTTCTCATAGAGCCTCAGCATATCCGCGCTGCCCACCGTCACCTGATCGGCAAAGGCAGGAATACGGCCCACGTCGGTGGCGGAAAATACCACCTTCAGCTGAGAGAGGAAGCTCTCCGCATCGCAGGGCGCATCGCCGAGAACGGTGACGAGAGTGTCGAGCGCATCACAAATAAGCTGCCAGAGAGCAGAATTCTCCTCGGCAAGCGCGCTCTCGCCCATCTCGGCAAGCTTTTTGGTGCGCAAAGCAAGCGACGTTTCCATATCAATTTCAAGTAAAAAGTCAAGTAATATCTCTGCGTGGCGGCGAACGCTGTCGGCAGAGTAAATTCTGTCCGCAAGAGCCGACAGAGGCCGAACGATGCGCTGTCTGACCTCGTGAATACGCAGAAGCTTCTCATCCGTGCCCTCGGGACGGGATGTGGTGTAGCCGGCGGGGTTCATATTCCAGACACCCTCGTCAGTAAAGCGCCTGCCCGAGATCTGCCAGGTGTTGACATACATCTCAAGCTCGTCACACTCGGCGCGGGTGACGCCCGACAGAGCGCACTTTGCATAGCTGATAACGTCCTCGCGGGCAAAGCCGCGGCAGACTGCGTAGGCTGTATAAATAAGCTTTATAGCCTCAAATTCATTTATGTCACGGCGCACCGAGGTGAAGGCAGGAATCCTCGCATCCGACAGAGCCGCATCAAGAATACCGCGATAGCCCTCTATGCTACGGCTGACTATGGCAAAGTCGGAGTAGGATGCCCCGTCCATTACTCTGCGGCGAATATCCTCGCACACAAAGGCGCACTCGTCATAGGGCGTATTTGCCTCAAAAATGCGCAAATCATCGTGATTTTGTAAACTTATATTGTCTTTTGGCTTGCCTGTAGACCACAAAAGGCGAGAAATCTCATCAAGCGCCCCATTGCGGCGTGAGAGATAACCCTCCTCGCGCGAAAGTCTAATATCCGCCTCGGCGCGACGGGCGGAGGAGATAAGGCGGCGCTGACAGTCGGCAATCTCGGTGTACTCAAATGACTCCTCAAGCCCACTCGGCAGAGTGAGGGCAACGCTTACATCCGTTCTGCCGGCCAGGAGCGCGATAAGATCGTACTGCGGCTCGGTAAAAGAGGTAAATCCCTCGATAAATATGGTGGTATCGGTTAAAAATTCAGGATTTTCACGCAGCTTTTTTACCATAGCCTCGGCATCATCGCCCGTGTCGGCATAGCGCTCGGTAAGCAGCTTCTTATACAGAGAGAAAATAGCGGCAAGGTCGGAGGTCTTTGCCGACAGTCTGCCGTCGCTGCTAATACCGTCGAGGGCGTCTACCTCGGCAAGATCGGATGGATGAATACCCAGATTCTGCATCTGCGCCACGGCGGCGAGAGCCTGCTCCACAAGGCCCGCGTTTATCTCGCGACGGCCTGCGGTCATATTAAGAGTAGGCGAAAGCTCGGTCAGCGTACGCCACATGATCAGCGCTTTTTTTGCGCTATCGCAATACTCACCTGACAGACCGCCAAGGCTGCGGAAGGTGGTGTTTGCTAGTCTGGTAAAGTTCGTCACCTCAAAGCTAAGCGCCGCAGAGGACGGCAGAGCGCGTGCCATCATTCCCTCTGCCATAACCGTCTGCTGCTCGGGCACGATAAGGCAGGCGCGCTTGCCAAGGGAAACAAGTCTTTCGATCTCGGCGACAAATGCCTCTCGCGCCGAATGTGACAGTCCGCATCTGACTATTTTTAACATTTTTCCGCCTCCCTTCGCGCGTTTTTTCTAAAATATTTAGTATATTAATTATATTACATTAGTCAAAAAAAGTCAAGTAAAGGCGCATGGGGGCGATGTTTTTTTTGAAAAAATAACAAAAATAGCAATATTTGCAATATCAAACAGCAATTTTTGCAATTCAATGCTTTACTCTATTGTTGTATAATTAAGATGACCAAATATGCAAATAAATTCACGCGAAAATAAAAGGAGAAATCTAAAATGAGCGACATGATGAAAGAACTCTATTCCATCGGTCTTATCCCCGTAATCAAGATCGAGAACGCAGACGATGCAGTTCCGCTTGCAAAGGCACTTATCGACGGTGGACTTCCCGCAGCAGAGATCACCTTCCGTACTCCCTGCGCGGCAGATGCTATCAAGAGAATTACCGACGCGTACCCCGAGATGCTTGTAGGCGCGGGCACAGTCCTTACCACCGAGCAGGTTGACGCGGCTATCGCGGCAGGCTCCAAGTTCCTCGTTTCCCCCGGTCTTAATCCCAAGGTAACAGCTTATGCTCTCTCCAAGGGTATTCCTATGCTCCCCGGCTGCTCTAACCCCTCTGACATCGAGGCGGCTCTTGAGCTGGGTCTCAAAACCGTTAAGTTCTTCCCCGCTGAGGCAGCAGGCGGCCTTAAGATGCTTAAGGCTATGGCAGCTCCCTACGGTCAGCTTACCTTTATGCCTACCGGCGGTATCAACGCAAACAATCTGCTTGACTACCTTAAGTTCAACAAGATCGTTGCCTGCGGCGGCTCCTTCATGGTAGCAGACGACCTTGTAAGAGAGAAGAAGTGGGATGAGATTACCGCACTTACCAGAAATGCGGTTAAGGTTATGCTCGGTCTTGAGTTCGTTCATATGGGCATCAACACCGAGTCGAAGGAAGAGGCAGAAAAGGGCGCAAAGCTCTTCTCCCTCATGTTCGGTATGCCCCTTCGCGAGACCAGCAAGTCCACTTTTGCAGGTGAGTGCCTTGAGGTTATGCACTCTAAGGGCCCCGGCGCACACGGCCACATTGGCATCCGCACTAACTTCGTAGACAGAGCTATGGCGTACTTCACCAGAATGGGCTTTGAGTTTGACGAGTCCAGCATCACCTACGACGCAAAGAGCGGCAAGCCCAAGTTCGTATACTTCAAGGACGAGATCTGCGGCTTCGCAGTTCACCTTGTGCAAAAATAATAGTTTTTGCTAAACATCAAGCATTTTCGGTACTGCAAAGCAGCACTCGCAAATCCCAAGCGAGTGCGAAAATGCACCAAGCAGCCGCAGTATGTTAGTACACATAAACCGCTGCTCAGGCAGAAGTAATAATCAGCACTAAACACTAAGCATTTTCGGCAAAAAACGCTGAGCTATCCGCTCAGCGTTTTTTTGTATATATCCCGTATCTTACGGAATAATGATCTTTCCGACCGTGGCGGGCGCGGTAGAACGAATGCCGTCCTTGGTTGCGGCGTACACGACTATATCGTAAGCGCCGGGAGCAATCACCGAAACGTCGAACAGATTGCTGCCGATATCAAGGGTGAGCGAGTCGCCCTCTGCCACCTTATAATTGACCGAGTAGCATCAAGGTGGATAAGTCCGCTGTCGTTTTTCAACGCTACCGCAAGGCAATACTCATCACCCATAGTAAAGAGGGTGAGGTCCTCAACCGTTGCAACTGCGCGCGACAGAGTAAAGGATAGACCGTCGTCAGATACACTGACGGTTGCGTCTACGTTCTTCAGATCCGCAAACTGCGCGAGCGCGCCGAGTTCAATGTCAAAAAGACTTGCCTCCTCGTTGTTTTTATATTTCTCGTAAAAGCCGAAGAGCTTGTCAAATATCGCATTTTCGGTATCTACAGCTCTCATACACGAGTCATAGCTGTCAATTTTTTCACCGTGCCAGCGAGTCTTGGCGTGAACAACGCGAACGATATCGTCTGCCTCGGATATCATATCAAACACCCGATCAATAGGCTCTACGCACTCCAGCTGCCAATCAGCAAGAGCCTGCTTGAAATAATCTCTGCGCTCCTCTACGCTGTTTCCGTACACGTTGATGAAGAACTCGCCCTCTGTTCCCCATGCGCTCTCGGACTTAACAAAGGAGCCGATACGAATATTCTCGTTATATTCGCTGTTAAATTGAACTCGGGTGCCATCCTTCAGCACCATGAAGGAGTTTCTCTCTCCCTCGTAGCTTATTCCGCTGTATCCCGAAAAGGCGCCGAGCGGAAGCACGAAGGTACTACTGGTCTCATCCTTTTCAAGAGCCATCATAATGTCAACCTTACGGTCGGCGGTAGATATGGATATAGAGCCGATCTCATTGGTATTCCTATTTATACCGGCGGCGAAGCAAAGGTCATCACTCAGAATAATATGCCTGAATTCAAAGGCATCCGCGCCGTTTATGGGGAAATATCTCATCTCCATACATTCCCACGAGCCCTCAACGTTCTCCGCCCTGAAGCCGATGTAAAACTCGCTGTTGCTGTTCGGATCGTTAAATATCTCCATATACTCGTAAACCGAGTTTTCAATATATACAGCCCTCATAGTAAAGCCCGTTTGCCTTGAGTCTATCAGCAGCTCGTAGCGCTCAATACCGCGCTCGTCCCTGGTTCTGTAGCAAACGAAGGTCTCCTCTGCCTCCTCGTACAGAGAAAGAAGCAGCTCGGAGTTTTCTTCAACGTGTAAAAGCAGCTTATTCTCTCCCACCTGCACCCAGGTGTCAAGAACGCGCACACTTTCCTTCATCATCTTGATATATTCAGCGCCCTGATCTGCCAGAGAGACAGAGCGCATTACAGTCTCGTTAAACTGCGTGTTGGTCCTGTCGGTAGTCACGAAGCCGTCGGGAGTTATAAACTCAGCCGAGCCGCCATAGGTAAGGCTCATAAGCCTTGCGCCGCCCGAAAAGCTTCTGCCAAGGTCTGCCATATCCTTAAGGTCCTCCTCAGCGCCGCTGAACAAAGGCCCTCCGCCCACGAGGTTGCCCCTCAGGCGTTCGTTGGCAAGAGCGAGCATTGCGCCCCTTCTGCCACCGATACTGCCGC
The DNA here is from genome assembly GCA_017522795.1 of Clostridia bacterium. Classification (GTDB taxonomy): domain Bacteria; phylum Bacillota; class Clostridia; order Oscillospirales; family CAG-272; genus UBA1740. The sequence continues at coordinate 23,129 of JAFWXZ010000050.1, forward strand.
TTTCAAAGAGAAAGCAGCCCGACATAGCGCCAACGCAGATAATCAGCACCAATGACAGCGATATGATCGCCGCTATTCTTTTCGTCATAATAATTCCTCCGTTAATTCGGTTGGAGCCTGCCTTGCGTATAGCCTTATCACCCGTTTTTTATAGGGCTTGCGGCAGGCTCTGCCATTTCATTCTGCCTTACTCGGCTTCTACGTCAGTGAAGCTTACCGACTTGAAGGTAAAGCTTACCTCATTGCCATCCTTATCCTTGGTGGTCCAGGTGCTTCCGCTTACCTGGCTCTGCTTATTACTGTTAAGCACGAGATTTACGTTGGTGGAAAGAATATCATAATGAACAAAGCCGAAGAACAGATCCTCGTGCGCCAGGATATCCTCCTCAGCCGTCAGATAAATCGTATGCTCGGAGTCAAGGTTTGCCGTGTCAAGCGCCTGATAGTCAAGGCTCGTTACCTTAGGCAGCTTAATGGTGGTAAGAGATTCACATCCATAAAAAGCAGCTCCTGCAAGCGTGGTAGCCTCAGGTAAATACAAGGATTCAAGTGCGGTAATTGCAAACGCCCAGTCGTAAACGGTCACCACCTTCGGCGCGCTTAAGGAAGTCAGATTTTTGCAAAATCTGAATGCATTATAACCTATTATTTCAACATCGGGCAGGCTGATGCTCTTAAGCTCAAGCACATATTCCTCTTCGGGCAAAAACTCGCCGTTTTTATCGGTTACTAATTCGCCGAAAACTGCTCTGTTATCTTCGCCATGTTCAATGTGATCGGGAATAGTCCGGGCGCCCGAGATGGTAAGGTTTATGCTACCGTCGGCTACGCCCTCGGTATCAACGAGAGCTCGGCGAATGGGGGTGAACAAGCTGTACGACGCATCATCGGGGAGATCTACGGTGATATCGGTCACTCCTTTTTCAAGGAAATAGGCTACCGACGCCTGAAGACCGTCCTCACCTGTGTAAATCACGGTGTCGCCATCCGTGACGGTACAGCCTCCACCGTTATAGAACGTCTCATTATCAATCTGTACGCCGATGACGGTGCAGGATCCATTGAATATAGTCAAGCTCGCTATGCTGCCACCGCTGATAACGCAATTTCCGTGAACGGATAAATCGCTGCTTATCTGACCGCCGCTGACATAGCATTCAGAATCCTGGGCGACCGAGAGAGAATCAATCTGACCGCCGCTGACGGTGCAGCTTCCCTCCAACATATCCAGGCTGCTTATCTGACCGCCGCTGACGGTACAGTCGCCCAAAGAATACAGTACGCCTATCTGACCGCCGCTGACGTTTATATTTCCTGTCAGATCGCCTTCCATCACACCGCCCAAAATATTAGCGGTTCCTACGGTTGCATTAATGATGTATCCGTAGCTTTTCAGCTCCAGTCTGCCCTCGCCCAGTACGGTTAAGGTCACGCCCTCTGTCAGCTTGAATATACCCGAGGGACCGGTAACGGTTCTGCCGTTCAGGTTCAGGGTGAGGTCTGACTTGACCTCCAGGGCAGGCGTCTCAGGGCCCAGGTCAATATCAGCGGTCAGGGCTATGCTTCCGCCCTGCTCTACCGCCGCCAAAAGCTTCTCATAGCTGTCAACGGGTGTCACGCTGTCGCCACATACGCAATCGCCATTTTCATCATATGCGTGGTTCTCGGTCACGGTATAGTCGCAAAGGGCACAATCGGCAGTATGCACGCCATCGCCTACGGTATACTCAATCTCGTGGAAGATGCTGACCGACTTGAAGGTGTAGCCCATAAATACGCCATTAGCATAATCATCGGTATCGGTGTAGAGCGTATCGGTGGGAGTCCAATAATCATCGCCGCCCAGGGTGAGCGCCTTCTGAGCGCAGTATACGGTAAGGTCTATATCAGCCGTGTCCGATACGCCGTAAAAAATACCAAGGTCGCTGTGATTTACCGATTCAAGATTACCGAGAGTAAGCTGAGTAAGAGCAATACACGACTGGAACGCGTACATGCCGATGTTGGTCACGCTCGGCAGATGTATTTTACTAAGATAAGAACAACTGTTAAAGCTGAAGTTCCCTATACTCTTAGCCGAGGGAAGAGATATTTCGGTCAGATCGCTGAATTCAAAGGCAGCATCACCTACGGTCTCCACAAGAGGCAGATAAACCTCGGCGTTATCTAAGGAACCATTAAATGCATCACTACCCACCTCGGTGGCAAGAGGCGCGCTGAAGTAAGACAGATAATAACATTCATAAAATGCATATTCTCCTATATATCTGACGTCGGTAAGGGTGAGTGCGCCGAGAGCATCTGCGTTCTCAGACATTTGGTCTACATTCCAATTTCCGAAAACGCCGTCGCCGTAATATTCGGATCCATCATAAAAATGATAATCGGGAATCTCGCTAATACCCCTGAGGGTAAGGCTGACGCTGCCGTTATCTACGTCTTCGGTATCAATAAGAGCGCGGCGGATAGCTATAAGCTTATCAATGTCCGCCTCGGCGGGAAGGGTTATGTCAAGCTCTCTATCGCCCTTGGAGAGCATATACGTCACCCCGGCGCCAAGCTCCTCTGCAGTGAGGGAAACTCCGTCGAAAAGATCCCACACCTTAACGTCGTCGCCCGTAAAGGTTGCGGTAAGCTTAGGCTTCTCGTAAACGGTAGATACCGTCTCGGTCTCGTACGCCTTTTTACAGTTAAGGCACATCGCGTTCTTGTCGGCGGTGGTCATATCTGCGCTTAACCTATACTCGTAGCCTGCAAAATCGTGATCGCCACTCAGACAATTTTTAAGCGTTTCATTTTCCTTTTCAAGCTCGTTTTTCTCGTTTTCAAGGGCTTGATTCTTTTCCTCAAGATTCAGGATCTGATCTTCAAGAGCCTGCTTTTCGCCCTGAAGGGTAGAAACAGAGCTGCTTAGCCCGTTGATCTCGGTATCCTTTTCCGCAATCTCTGCTTCAAGAGAGGAAACCTGACTGTTAAGGTCTGCCTTCTCTGCCTCAAGACCGTCAATATCGGAATTAAGCCCCTTAATTTCAGCGCTCTTGTTGGCAATATCACCCTCAAGCTCGGTCACCTTATTGGCAACGGCTGACTTCTCCGACTCAAGAGAAGCGATGTCACTCTTCAGCTTTGCTATCTCGGCTTCATCCGCGTCACCGCTTGCCTCAAGAGAGGCCACCTTGTCATTAAGTGATTTTATACTTGCATCAAGCTCAACCGCCTTGTCGTCAAGAGCCTTTTTCTCTTCCTCAAGAGTAGCAAGAGAATCTTCAAGCTCCGCCTTTTCAGCCTCAAGCTCGGTCTTTTCTTCATCAAGAGCCTTGAGATTGGCTTCAAGCTCGCCCTTTTCGGTAGATAGAGCGTTTCTTTCGCTCTCAAGGGTTCTTATCCTTTCATTCTTTTCGGCAATCTCTGCTTCAAGGGCGGAGATCTGACCGTTAAGCTCTGCTCTGACATCCTCAAGCTCGCCGCGCGAGAGCCATTCACTGCCCATAAAGCCGAGGGCAACACCGCCCGCGATCAGCGCGATCACAAGAATTGCGATAAGTATTTTGTTCATTTTATTTCCTCCAAAAAATTATTAACTAAGTTATATCTCGTTTACCTTATCAATATATTCGGTAAAGTCGGAAAGAAGCCTGTGCCCGAGGGCGCGATAGTCCATACTAAGCACCTTTTTTATCTTCGCCGCGCGAAGATCGGCGGGCACGCCGTATAGGTAGAGAATGGTATCAAGGGTCTTCTCTATCTGCAGAGGCAGAGGAGTGTTATCCTCCCTCGTCATTATAGTCGCGTACTCTATACCAGACACTATGTTCTCGGTGGCTATCCACTGCTCGTCGGTCCAATCGGGACGGTAGTTTGCAAACACCTTCTTCGTCTTTCCCGTATCGTTCTTACGGATAAGGTCAAGCGTCAGCGGCGAGGAATATGCCGAAGTGGTGTTGACTGAGGTGTTGAGGAATTCGGCGATCTTGCGGCTTTCCGTGATTCCAAGTCTTATCACTGCAAGTATCCTCATCTCTGTAGGCAGGCTTCCTTTGTGCTTGATGTTTATCTGCTTTCCTTCCTTGAGCATGCCGTTGACCTTCTCGGGAAAGTCTGGGAATATGCCCAGGAAGATCTCGTCGAAAAGCTTGTAGAACGACTTGTATTGCAGATAGATATATTCAGGCTCGCGCAGTTTTGCCATCAGGGC
>JAFWXZ010000051.1 GCA_017522795.1 Clostridia bacterium
ACCGGGAGTTGCGAGCATCTCAACGGTCTGATCACCGAGAGGGATCGTGTCCCCCTCGCTTATACCTCGTCTTTCTCCAAAATAACCGCGGTCCGTGCCGTCGTAGAGCTTATAGCAGTTTCTCATAGGATCGCTCAGTGCATCGGCTTCAGCTGCAGAAATAATTACTTCTGCGCCCGTGGCATTAACCCAGCTGTCAACCTCAAGAATGTGGTCAAAGTGAGCGTGGGTTAAAAGAATATATTTTACAGTTCCCTCACACATTCCGTCGCGGTATGGGGCTGTCGGATCAACAACGGCATACTCGCCGTCCGATGATATCAGATAGCTGTTCGCGGCAAAGGGGTGAGGAGATTCAAGCTTCTCGATTTTCAGCATTTGATTTCTCCAAAAGGCGGAAAATATTTATAATATATTAGTATATCATAGAAGTGATGAAAAGTCCAGCATTTTTTTGACATTTATTAACTTTTTTCTATAGATAACATAAACTAAAAGCAAGGGGAAATTCTGTTTCCTCGAAAAACATTATAAGAGGAGTTTTCGACTTGAATAGCATAATAGTCACGGTCGGAGCCGTCACTTACGCTCTGAAGCTGAAAAAATTGCTTTTGCGAGAGGGCATTCGGTCAAAGCTCGTTAAGGTCGATGTCACGGCAGAGGGGCTCGGCTGTTCTCACGGCTTGAAGCTGAATATGCAGGATTTTTACTCTGCCGTCCTTATTATGAAAACCAACGGTTTGAATTATTCTGTCTACCGTCCAAAATCCAATGATCTATTTTGACAACGCTGCCACGACGTTTCCAAAACCGTCCTGTGTTTTGCGTGAAATAAATTTCTGCCTTAAAAAATACTGCGGAAATCCCGGAAGAAGCTCTCACAGACTGTCCTTGAAATCAAGCGAGGCAGTCTATTCAACACGAGAGTATATAGCAAAAATGCTTTCCGTGAGCAATCCCGAGCAAGTCGTTTTTACCTACAATGCAACATATGCTCTGAACCTTGCGATCAAGACATTTATTACAAAAAAATGCCATATTCTCACCTCTGATTTTGAGCATAATTCTGTGGTTCGCCCGCTGGAACGATTAAAAAGAGAGCTTGGAATTGAGTATAGCCCATTTTCAACCGACGGTGATATTGAAGACAATATAAAAAGAGAGATCCGTCCAGAAACGGCAGGTATCGTCTGCTCTATAGCTTCAAACGTCACGGGTGACATAGTTTCCCTTGAAATTCTGTCGAAAATCGCGACTGAAAACGGTCTGTTTCTAATTATAGATGCATCTCAAGCCGTAGGACACACCGTAATCAATCTTTCAAAAACCCCCTGCGACGTGCTTTGCGCACCGGGACATAAGGCTCTGTTCGGTATGGCAGGCAGTGGCTTTGCGTATTTCAAGGACAGACACCGTCGCGAAAGCTTCATCGAGGGAGGCAGCGGCTCCGACAGTATAAATCTTAATATGCCCGAGCTTTTACCTGAAGCGTATGAAGCAGGAACACTGTCTGTGCCTGCAATATCCTCTCTTGGAAGAGGCGTAAGATATGTTGAGGATATTGGTATAAACGAGATAAGAAGGAAACTTTTTTATCTTACCGAAGCTATGTACGAGCGTCTTGAAGGCATCCGTAATGTAAGGCTGTATAAATACGGATGCGGAGTAGTTTCTTTTAATATAGGAGAGATTCAATCATCAAGTATTGCAGCAAAGCTTGACGAATATGGAATCTGTGTCAGAGGCGGGCTTCACTGCGCTCCGTCAATTCACCGTAAGCTCGGCACGCTTGATAGAGGAGCTGTGCGAATATCATTTTCATATCTTAACAAAATGCGCCAGGTAGATAAGGCGTACCAGGCAATAAAGAATATAGGGGAAGAACTATAAAAGCAAAAGGGCTCTGATGGAAAAGATATCCAAAAGAACCCTTTAATTTATTTCTGCCCTGTTTTATTAAGATATTCTGCAATTTTTCTTATGCCCTGCGTCTTATACTGCTTAAATGCCGTGCCGTTACAGTTAATCGTAATATCGGCATATTTTTCAAATAAAGGCGCACGCTCATTATAAAGATCCTGCATAGTCATACCTGGCTTGAGCACTACACCTCTCTTTGAGAAATCAACCAAGCGGTTGCTGATAACATCGGCTGACGCATAGAGATAAACCACTATTCCCTTCTCCTTAAAGCGCTCCATAACCGAGGGATAGTAGACCGCACTTCCACCTGGGGTGAAGACTATGTTGTCCTCGTCAATGGTGAGCAGGGTTTCTTCCTCGATGCGCTTGAAGCCCTCAAGCCCCTCCTCATCCATTATCTGCTGCAGCCTGCGTCCGTCGGTGGCCTCGATAACCTTATCGCCGTCTACAAGCTTCATATTAAACGCTTTAGCAATTGCCCTGCCCATACAGGATTTACCCACGGCAGGCATACCAACAAGTGTAATAGTCATAGCCATTTACCTTTAATTTATATCAATATAGGATTCCTTTGAGAGTTTAAAAATACGTGCAACACCTGCGGAAAGAGCCATTTCCTCGACACAATCTCCGCTGATTAGCTCGAGAGCCTCCTCGCCAAATGAGAGCAAAATATCCTCATCAGAGTTATTTACTACGGTGACATAGGCATATTCTTTGGCATAGCGTGCAAAGGCAAGCAAATGCTCGTTGATATACAGAAGTCTGTAATCGCCCTCGGCATATACCTTATTTTCTGTCCTGATGCGACCTATGGTCCTGTAATGGTCAAGAAGCTTATGCTCCTGCTTTTTCCAGGGGTACGGCATACGGTTAAAGGGATCGCGATAGCCCTCAAGGCCTGCCTCGTCACCGTAGAAAATGGTGGGAATACCGGGCATTGTAGCAAGAATAGTGTATGCGGTCATAAGCTTGCGAATAGCCAGACGTCTGTGAGCAGGGTCCATACGCAAGCGTGCAAGAGTGGCATTTGACTTCCCTTCTGCGCTCTCCCCGCCAAGAACGGTAAGAATTCGCTCGGTATCGTGAGTGCCAAGCAGATTCATCTGATTATGTAGTATCTGCTCGGGTGCGTTGCTTGTGACATCAGTCATCGCGTAATATAGGCTATCTGTTCCTCTGCCAAGAAGATAATCAATAATGCCTTTGCGCAGCGGATAATTCATTACTCCGTCAAGCTCTGCGCCCTGGTAATAACGTCTTCTTCTGCCGTAAGAGCTCTTGTTTGACGCGTCCTCCCAAACCTCACCGTAGAGAATCATATCATCCTGCTTTTCGGTAAGGCGATCCTTGATCTTTGTTATAAAATCGTCGGAGAGCTCGTCGGCAACGTCAAGTCGGAAGCCGTAGATACCCATATCACGATATTTGGCAACAACTCCTGATTCACCTACAAAGAACTCTCTACAGCTTGGTTTGTCGGGGTTAATTCGAGGCAGAATTTCAATTCCCCACCAAGAAGTATATTTATTCGGGAATTGCTGGAAGTCATACCAGTCAAAGTACTCCGACTTTCTCGACTGATACGCGCCCGTCTCCCTGTATCTTCCGTATTTATTAAAATAGATGCTGTCTGATCCCGTGTGGTTAAACACACCGTCAAGGATCAGCTCGATTCCCTTTTTTTTGCAAGCCCCGATAAGCGCGAGCAAGGCCTCCTCTCCGCCAAAGATAGGATCGACACTTAAATAATCCGCCGTATCGTATTTATGGTTGGAGAATGCTCTGAAAATAGGGCTTAAATATATAGCTGTCACACCGAGAGATTTGATATAATCAAGCTTCTCGATAACACCCCAGAGCGTACCGCCGTAGAATGTGTTATTATAAAGTGGCGCGCCGGGATATTCGGGATATTCGGCAACTACACGCCACTCGCCACCGATCACTCTCGCGCCGTCGGGAACCTCAACGATACCAGCGCGTCTGAATCGGTCGACGAAAATATGATAGATGACTCCGCCGCGGATCTTCCTTGGCTCTGAGTGAGAAAAGTCGCAAACGGTCATCTGCATCATAGTCTGCGGATCGGAATTATAATCAAAGAAAATTCCCCCTGCCCATCTATGACCGAAAAGCTCGCCGCCAAGCAGCGAAAGGCGCGGCCTTAAAAAGTACAAGCCCGTGCCTAAATCCTTAGTATTTATTTCAAAAATATAGGAATCGTATTTGCCGTCAATTCCACTCCACTCGCCCGTGATCTCGGTCAATCTTTCATATCCGTTCTCCGAATAGACGTCCAACACCGTAGTCGTCGCACCGAGTGCACGCGGAATATTCAGCTTAATTTGCGCTTTGTCTGTAATTTTGAAGGCGGTTGAGATGCCCGCCTTACCGTCCCGAATATAAAAATACTCAGCACGGTTATTCTGCATCTCAACCACCGAAAAGTGATGTAGTTCCACTACGAACCTCTAAGGGAAAATTATTTGATCTTATTGATAGGAGTTGCGTGCCAGATGTTGTCAGCGTAGTTTCTGATAGAATTATCTGAGGCGAACACGCCGCTGGTCGCAGTGTTCATAAGTGACATTCTGGACCACTTCTGTCTGTCAGCATAGTCCTTCATGGCTCTGCGATAGGTATGAGTATAGGACTCAAAGTCAGCAAGACACATGAAAGGATCGGCAATACCGTTTACGGCATTGATAAGGTAGTCTGCAATGTGGGAGAAGTCCTGGCCCGCGATGGGAGAATAGAATCTATCAACAACGCGGCGAAGATGCTCGGAGCCGTGATAGTACTTTCTCGCGCTGTAGCCGCTCTTCCAAAGCTCATCTACCTCACTTGCGTTAAGACCGAATATATAGATGTTGTCCTTGCCGCACGCCTCGAAGATCTCTACGTTTGCGCCGTCCATAGTACCCATAGTGACTGCGCCGTTCATCATAAGCTTCATACAACCCGTACCGCTGGCTTCCTTACCTGCAAGAGAAATCTGCTCGGAAATATCCGCAGAAGGAATAAGAACCTCGGCAAGAGATACGTTGTACTCCTCCATAAACACGATCTTAATCTTGTCACGGGTGAGAGGATTGCGGTCGATCTCCTCGGAGAGGAACCAGATAAGCTTGATAAGCTTCTTGGCCATAACGTAGCTGGGAGCCGCCTTACAGCCGAAGATGAAGGTCTGAGGAGGAATGTCCGCGTTGGGATTATCCATAAGCTCGGTGTAAAGAGACATAATCTTCAGCACGTTAAGAAGCTGACGCTTGTACTCGTGCATTCTCTTGATCTGAACGTCAAAGATAGAGTCGGTATCAATGCGCTTTCCTGTCTTATTATACGCGTAGTGAGCGAAGGTCTCCTTGTTATAGTGCTTGATGTCGGCAATTCTCTCAAGAACTGCCTTATCATCCTTATACTTTGCAAGACCGATAAGCTCGCGTCCGTCATCCTTAAAGCCGTCGCCGATAAGCTCGGTGAGAAGACCTGTAAGCGCAGGGTTAGAATAGTTGAGCCATCTTCTGTGAACGACACCATTGGTCACGTTTGTGAACTTCCAGGGAGTCATCTTATAGAAATCGTGGAAGATAGTCTTCTTAAGAATATCGCTGTGAAGCTTGGAAACGCCGTTTACGGTATGAGATCCAACGATAGAAAGGTTAGCCATTCTTACCTGGTTGTAAGCGACGATAGCCATACGGGAGATTCTGTCCCAGTCGCCGGGATAGAGATTCCAGAGGTCAGCAGTAAATCTGCGGTTGATCTCGTTTACGATCATAAGGATTCTGGGCAGCTTCATGCCGAAAAGATCAAGTCTCCAGCACTCAAGAGCCTCGGGAAGAACGGTGTGGTTTGTGTAAGAAACAGACTTAACGACAACGCTCCACGCATCGTCCCAGGTATAACCATACTGGTCCATAAAGATTCTCATAAGCTCGGGAATACAGAGCGCGGGGTGAGTATCGTTGATGTGGATACAAACGTTGTCCTCAAAGCCCACAAGAGTGCCGTGCTCAGCAAGATAATCGTTTATTATATTCTGAAGAGATGCGGAAACGAGGAAGTACTGCTGTGTAAGTCTGAGAAGCTTACCACCGTCATAGTTATCCGGGGGATAGAGCTGCTTGGTAATCGATTCCGCGTTGAAATCGGGCGAGAAGTTCTTTACGTAGCTACCCTGAGATGCGTAGCTCGTCATAGGCTTTGGAATGGGCTTTGCTCTCCAAAGGCGGATAGCGTTAACCGCATTGGTATTGGTGCCCGGAATAAGAATATCGTAAGGAACAGCCTGTACCTCATCGTAATCATAATTGGTTACGGTATACTTGCCGTTTTCCCATTTCTCCTCAATTCTTCCGCCGAACTTAACCGAAAGAGTTCTGTGTGTTCTGGGAACAAGACGAACGCCGCCACTTGCAAGCCACTCGTCAGAAAGCTCAACCTGCTCTCCATCTACTATCTTCTGTCTGAAAAGGCCATTCTCATAAAGGAGAGAGTAGCCTGTTGCAGCATAGTCCTGTGCGGTAAGTGAGTCTATAAAGCAGGCTGCAAGTCTGCCAAGACCGCCGTTTCCAAGTCCTGGATCAACCTCACACTCATATACCTTGTCAAAGGAGGAGCCGAATTCCTCAAGCACCTCGCAAAGCTCGTCGTATACACCAAGGTTCATGGAGTCGTTTTTGAGCGCGCGGCCTACAAGAAACTCCATACAAAGATAATAGATCTTCTTGCCGTTTGCAGCCTTGATTCTCTTCTTGAATGCTTCGCGGTACTCAAGCATAATGTCCTTAAGAGCAAGGAAGGATGCTTGATAAAGCTGCTCGGGAGTAGCCTTTTGAGCGTTGAAGATGCCGCGTGTTATAAGCTTGGCTTCGATCCTTTCCTTAAGCTCCTGCTTTGATATTTTTTCTTTTTCTCCGCTAATGGTATTTGCGATAGTTTCACTGTTCATTGGTCTTAATTTTCCTTGTGTTAAATTATACTAAATTGTTATAAATTGATATATATTCCTTGGCAGAATTTTCCCAAGTGAAGTTTGACTTCTTAGCCGAGGCGGTAAGAGCATTCCACTTCTTCTTATCTGCGTAGAGCGCCAAAGCATCCTTTACGGTAAAGAGAAGCTCGTGAGCGTTGTAGTTGTCGAAGCGGAATCCGTTAGCTCCCTCTTCGCCGTAGGTTCTGATGGAGTCGTAGAGACCTCCGACAGAGCGAACCACGGGAATAGTTCCGTAGGAGCAAGCGATCATCTGCGCAAGACCGCAGGGCTCGCTCTTAGAGGGCATAAGGAATATGTCCGCGCCTGCGTACATCTTTTTGGAGATAACGCGGTCAAACTTGATAAGCGCTCTGAAGTTATCGGGATGACGCCATTCCGCCGCTCTGAAGGCATCCTCATACTCCTTCTCACCAGTGCCGAGCACGATAACCTGAACATTCTCACAAAGGATCTCGTCGAGGATGTGAAGCACGAGATCAATTCCCTTCTGGGATGCGAATCTGGTGATCATTACTACAAGCGGAACGTCCGCAAGCACGGGGAGGCCGACCTCTGCCTGAAGGGCAGCCTTGTTCTTTGCCTTGCCCGACTTGTAGGTGCGGTTGTTGTAGCTTGCATATATATCTCCGCCCTTTTCGGGAGAGAAATAGCCATAGTCGATACCGTTGATAACTCCGCGCATCTTATGTGCCGAGGACTTAACGATAGAGGAAAGACCAAAGGCGAAGAAATCGTGCTGAAGCTCATTAGCATAGTTAGGGCTTACGGTAGTAATAAAATCAGAGGAAACCATAGCTCCCTTCATAAGATTTATGCAGCCGTCAAAATCAACGACTCCCCTGTACATATTATCAAGTCCAAACACATCGCCGAGACACTCGGAGCCAAACTTGCCCTGATACTCGATATTGTGAATGGTATATACAGTCTTGATGCTGCGAAGAGCCTCGATGTGAGAATACTCCGTCTTAAGATAAACGATAGAGAGAGCCGTCTGCCAGTCGTTTGCGTGGAGAATATCGGGAATATTACCCGAGTGAAGCATATACTCAACTACGGATCGGGAGAAGAATGCAAATCTCTCCGCATCGTCAAACTCACCGTAAAGTCTGCCGCGGTCGAAGTAATAATGATTCTCAACGAAATAATATGTGACACCCTTCTCTACGATCTTAAACACCGAAGCACCCGTATGACGCCAGGAGTGATTAAAGGTCATATCAAGGACAAGCTCAAGTCTCTCGCGGTACTGCTGCTTCATAGTGTCATAGAGAGGCATAATAACCTCGCACTGATTGCCCTGCTCGGCAACAGCACAAGGAAGCGCGCCCATAACATCGCCAAGTCCGCCGCTGGCAGCAAAGGGATTAGCCTCGCTTGTTACGTACAAAATTTTCATTATTCTGTTCCTTTTTGGATATTAATATTATATCTTGCGACCCTTCTGAATATAGAAAGGCATATTCTCGTTGCCCGAGAGGGTGACACCCGCAGAAACAACAACGTCCTTATCTGCTACGATACAGTTAAGCTTTGCGTTCTTGCAAACGTGCGTTCCGTGGAAGAGCACGCAATCCTTAACAACTGCGCCCTTCTCGATTGTAACGTCTCTGAAGATAACCGAGTTGATAACGGTACCCTCGATAACACATTCGTCGGCGATGAGAGAATTCTCAACCTTTGCGCTTGAAGAATGCTTTGTGGGCGCGGAGTTATGAACTCTTGTAAAGATAGGTGCTTCCTTCTTCCAGAGCAGAGATTCTCTTGCGCTCTCGTTCTTTACAAGCTCCATAGAATACTTATAGTAATCAAGGAAGCTGGAAACCGATGCTGCAAAGCCTGTGTACTTATAGGTCATGTAGCTGGAGGACTTGCAGTTCTTGAGAAGGAACATAGTAAAGCTGTTGAGGTTATACGCCTCAGCCTCGTCGATAAGGCTGCGAAGGTATGCAGTTCTCATAACGTAGATGCCGAGAGCAAGCTCGGGATGACGCTCGTCGTAGGTCGCGCTCATAGCAAGCTGAGTCACCTTACCTGCAACCGAGGAGATCATAAGTCTTGGAGTCTTTGCGCTGTAGCCGTCAGCAACCTGGCTTGTGACGATGGTCACGTCAGCGCCTGTAGACTCGTGAGATCTGATTACGTCGCTTACGTCGATGGTAAGAGCTGTATCGGAGTCCATAAGAACAACGAACTCGTCTCTGATCTCGTCGATATACTCCTTCATAGACTTGAGAGCCTCCATATGAGTGGAGAACATCTTATTGTCGGAAAGATGAGCTGTCTGGAAGGGAGAGATGAAGGTGATGCCGCCCTCACGACGTGCAAGATCCCAGTCCTTACCGCTGCCGAGATGCTCAAGAAGCGAACGGTACTTGTAGTTCGCAACGATGTATATGTTGGAAATGTTTGCGTTAACCATATTGGAAAGCGCAAAGTCGATCAGTCTGTAACGGCAAGCGAAAGGAATTGCCGCAACGGTTCTGTCACTGGTCAATCTGGAAAGTGTATTATTATTCAAACTGGAAAAAATTATTCCTGCTGCACTTTTAGCCATTTTCTTAACTCCTTTCAATTATGCCTTAGAGATTACGCTGCCGCTTGCGATAAGGGCGATATCGGCCTTACCTGCATTTTCCTTACCAACGGTAGCACCCGACTCAACGACTGTGTCAGAGTCAACGATAGCGGTATAAACGCGAGCGTCCTTCTTAACCACAACGTCCTCCATAACCACAGAATCCTTAACGATAGCTCCTTTCTCTACTACAACGCCGCCGGAGATGACGGAATTGATAACCGTACCGTAAATGCGGCAGCCCTCGGAGATAAGGGAGTTGTCAACGACAGCGCTATTACCGATGTACTGGGGAGATCTTGCGGTATTCTTGGAGTATATACGGAAGTCCTGATCAGCAAGGCTGAGGATAGGATCGTCGCCGATAAGGTCCATATTTGCTTCCCAGAGAGAAGAAATGGTTCCAACGTCCTTCCAATAGCCCTCAAAGCGATAGGAATAAAGCTTTTCGCCATTGCCAAGAAGGTTGGGGATTATGTTCTTACCGAAGTCGTTGGAGGAATTTTCGTCCTCCTCGTCGTTCTCAAGATACTCAATAAGAGTCTTGGTGGTAAAGATGTAGATACCCATAGACGCCTGGTTGTTCTTAGGGGCCTTAGGCTTCTCCTCGAACTCGTAGATAGAGCCGTCGGGATTGGTGTTGCAGATACCAAAGCGGCTTGCCTCCTCCATAGGAACAGTGATGGTAGCCACGGTACAAGCAGCGCCTGTAGCCTTATGCTGATCAAGCATCTTCTTATAATCCATACGGTAGATGTGGTCACCCGAGAGGATAAGCACGTACTCGGGATCGTACTTTTTGATGAAATTAATGTTCTGGTAGATAGCGTTTGCAGTACCCTTATACCAGTCGGAGTGTTTGTTGCCCTGATAAGGAGGAAGAACGTAGATTCCGCCTCTCATTCTGTCAAGATCCCACGCCTGACCGTTGCTTACGTACTCGTTAAGCGCGAAGGGCTGATACTGGGTAAGCACACCTACGGTGTCGATACCCGAATTAATGCAGTTGGAGAGAGGGAAGTCGATGATCTTGTACTTGCCTCCGAAGGAAACCGCGGGCTTTGCGATCTGTCTTGTGAGATCGTAAAGACGGGAACCCTGTCCTCCCGCAAGGAGCATTGCTATACATTCTTTTTTACAGTACATCTTTTTTCTCCTTAAATTTATTTATATTTTTATTCTTTTCTTGCTTGAATATTTTTTGTAGATCACGCCCGAGAAGGGAGAAAGAACAAGCTCTGCAGAGTATTCACTTCCCTTTTTGCTGATCTTGATGTCCTTATGCTCGGGTGCAAGTCTGCCTGTGTCAAACTTCGCTTCAAGTCTGACGCCCTTCTCGGTGGGAATTCTAACGGTTTGAGTGCCGCCTGAGAAGTTGATCGCAACGATAAGGTATTCGCCCTTCTTGTTGAATCTTCTGTAAGCAACAACGTTCTTGTCCGCCTCGTCAGCGAGAAGCCATCTGAAGCCATCCTCGTCGAAGTCGATATCCCACAGCTCGCTGTGATCGAGATAGAAGAAATTAAGCGCGGCAACGTATTCCCTGAACGCCTTGTGATTGGGATACTCCAGCATAAACCACTCAAGAGAGTTATCAAAGTCCCACTCTCTGAACTGAGCGTACTCGGTACCCATAAAGAGCATCTTTTTACCCGGATATGTCATCATAAGCAGGAGAGATGCTCTAGCCTGGGCGAACTTGTCCTCAAGGCTGCCGAACATCTTGTTGACAAAGGAGCCCTTTCCGTGAACTACCTCGTCGTGAGAAATAGGCATACAGTACTTCTCGGTGAAAGCGTACATCAGCGGGAAGTTAAGTGCCTTGTGATGATATTTTCTGTAGATAGGATCGGTCTTTACGTAGGCGTAGAAGTCATTTGCCCAGCCCATATTCCACTTCATATTGAAGCCGAGACCGCCCATATCGACAGGCTTTGTTATACCACCGAATGAGCCCGACTCCTCTGCGATCATAAGCGCATCTGGGAACTCCCCAAATATTGCGGAATTAAGCTTACGTAGGAAGGCGGTAGCCTCAAGATTTTCGTTAGTGCCGAGATGGTTGGGATGCCACTCGCCCGGATCCCTGTCATAATCAAGGTAGATCATAGAAGCTACCGCGTCAACGCGAAGACCGTCTATATGGAACTCCCTGAAGAAGTAAAGCGCGTTAGAAATAAGGAAGGACTGTATCTCCTCACGACCGAGATCGAAGAAGCGGGTGCCCCAGGAGCGGGACTCCATTCTGTCCTTACCCTGATACTCGTAAAGAGGTGTGCCGTCGAACTCGTAAAGTCCCCACTCGTCCTTCGGGAAATGGGCGGGAACCCAGTCCATAATTACACCGATGCCTGCCTTATGCAGACTGTTAATAAGATGCCTGAACTCGTTTGGCGTACCGAAACGGGAGGTAGGCGCGTAGAACGAGCAGACCTGATAACCCCAGGAGCCGTCGAAGGGATGCTCCTGCAGAGGTAAAAACTCAACGTGAGTGTAGCCCAGCTTTTTAAGATAAGACGGAAGAATGTCCGCAAGCTCACTGTAGGAATAATAGCGGTTATCCTCCTCGTGACGCATAAAGCTGCCGAAATGCATCTCGTAAATATTGATGGGAGCGCTGATATAATACTTGCCATCAGATGAGATAGTCTTTTTTCTATGCTCAAGCCAACGCTTGTCCTCCCATTTAAATGACTTGTCAGTAAATATAAGCGACGCGCCGTCTGCTCCTCCGCGGGAGAAGCGTGCGTAAGGATCGCCTTTGTCGTGAGTTCCCTTTCTTGATTTGATACGGAACTTATAAGGGGAAAGCTCAAGAGATCTATCCGAGAGATACTTAAGCTCCCAGATACCGTTATCGGTCACTCGTGAAAAAGGAACGGCTCTGTGCCACCCCGAAAAATCAGAAATAAGGCCAACCGACTTTGCGTTCGGTGCCCAGGTTCTGAAGGTGTACTCATATTTACCGTCCTTCATTGATAACGAACAACCAAGGTATTCGTATGCGCGAAAATTAGTTCCCTGATGGAAATAATAGCTTCCAAGCTCGGTGTTTGACATACAAACTTCTCCTTTATATAGTTATCCTTAAATATTTTAACATTTTAATGTGACTTTGTCAAGTATATAACAAATATTTATTTAATCGCGCGCAAAAAATATTTAACTCTCGATTTTACAAATTTAAAGAGAGATCGAATTGGAGCAAAGCTTATCCGCAAGAGAAGGCATAAAAGCATTAAAAGCTTATCAAAAAACCAAACGAAAATTTTATTTAAAAAGTCAAATAATACAAATTTCGACAGATAAAACGCGGCAAAAGCAAAGAATAACATATAAACCCTGATAACTCCGTCAAGGGCAAAGTAGGAGATCAATATAAATCCGAGCGCGAAGATTATAACCGAGAGAAAGCTGAATATAGCTCCTCTTTCACTAAGCTTTATATGCTTTTTAAAGCTTGGGAGGGGGACTATTTTTTCAAATTTAAATATATCCGACAGAATGTTTGACAGAGAAAAGATTAGGGCTCGAATAAGCAAGCACAGAGAAAAGATAGCAGAATAAGCCACGCCGTAGCCTGCGGCGTAGCCTATGGAAACAAGTATTTCTTTTATACTGAAGCTTATCATCCGAATATTTTAGAGAATGTCTTTCCCTTTTTCTTCTGCTCGGTGTAGAATACACCGTCTATCTTTCCGACTATCTCTATTTCCCCGCTCTCTTTCGCAAGGCTTTCGATCTTCAGCCCCTCCCCTTCAATACATACCCGTCCGTCGCTGGTGGCAAGAGTGACGTAGCTCTCGTCAAAGCTTGCCACGTTGCATACGCCGTTCAACGTCAGCTTATTTCTCTCCTTAACGTGCAGATCGGTATGCCTCGTCTGTTCCTTCGCCATAGTAAATTCCTTTCTACAGTGGGCGCTAAAAAAAAGCGCCGCATATTCCCTTGGTAGAAAATATGCGGCGCAAAGAGCAAATATGCTTAGCTTTCGGATATGATCTCATACATACCCGAGGCTTCTGATTTCTTAGTAGTATCCTTGATTTCAAGCACCCTTACAGTGACTGATCTGTTGCCGAAAGCAACGGTTATCTGATCGCCTATCTTAACGTCGTAGGACGCCTTTGCATTCTTCCCGTTAACAGATATGCGCTCTGAATCACATGCCTCGTTGGCAACCGTTCTGCGTTTGATAAGTCTTGAAACCT
>JAFWXZ010000052.1 GCA_017522795.1 Clostridia bacterium
CCGGTGCCGCCGCCCATACCTGCGGTGATGAATACCATGTCCGCGCCTGCAAGAGCATCGCGAACAGTCTCAATAGATTCTTCTGCGCTACGCTTACCAACCTCGGGGTTAGCGCCGGCACCCTTGCCGTGAGTGATCTTCTCACCGATAACCAGCTTCTTTGCTGCGCAAGAGGTGTCAAGAGCCATGCTGTCTGTGTTTACAGCAATGAATTCAACGCCGCGGATATTTGTAGAAATCATACGGTTAACAGCATTGTTTCCGCCGCCGCCTACACCGATTACCTTTATTTTAACGCCACTGTCGTATACCTGTTCAAAATCGAATTCCATTTTAAATCCTCCATGTTTTTAGACTTTAGATTATAATTATTTATTTAAAATATTTTATCATTTATAGTATAACATAAGTTTTTTTTACTTGCAAGAGATTTAAAATATTTTCTGATATATTAACAAATTATTAAATATATAAAATATAAAACAGGGCAGAATATAAAATTGTTGACAAATTTGGCGTTGCAAGCAACTATAAATAAAAAGACGGTCATGAAACCGTCTTTTTTGAACCCTTTTTTAGTGAATAAAGTTCCTCAATAATCAGTTTTGAGGCATCCTCTTTATAAAAGGCGTTAATTTTTTTTGCCCTACTTTTTCGTCCGTTTTCGTCATTTTCAAGCTCTAAAAGTTTATTGATCAAAGTCTCTTTGCTTAGATTTTTCTCCTCTATAAGCACGCCGGCACCGCCATCGGAAAGGTGCTTTGCATTTTTTAATTGGTGATTGCCAGACACGTTCGGCGAGGGAATAAGAATAGATGCTACTCCAACCGCCGAGATTTCGGACAGAGTGACTGCTCCGCAACGGCAGATTACAATATCTGCCGCCCTCAATGCGGTTGGCATATTGTCTATATAAGGCACTATCCGACAACCGAGATAGGTCTTATCTATATACTTTTTTTCTGCCTCGCTGTAATATCTTTTTCCCGAAGCGTGCAGATGACGAATGGCTTTTATCTTTGATGAATGTTCATCCATTACCTCTGTCATTACCTCGTTCAACCTTTTTGCCCCTATGCTACCACCGAAGGAAAGAATAAAAATCTCATCCTTTGATAGCCCCAATTTCTTTCTTGCTTCACCTCTTGATATCCTACCGAAATCCTGTCGCAGAGGATTTCCAACTGTCACGCATTTTGCCTTGCTTCCGAGATAATCCTTGGTTCTTTCATGATTCAGAAGAATAAGATCACATTTGCCAGAAACAAGCTTTGTGGTCATTCCGGGTGTAATGTTGGATTCGTGTACGGCGGTGGGAATTCCGAGGGCCTTCCCGGCGCTGATTACAGGCCAACACACGTATCCCCCTGTGCCGAGAATAACGTCGGGATGGAATTCTTTAATAATTTTTTCTGCCGAGGTTTTTGCTTTAAGGGCGGTAATTATTCGCCTTATATTGTCTGTTGTGAAGGATCTACGTATTCCTTCAATTTTTATCGTCTTAAGCTCAAAGCCTGCTCTCGTAACCACCTCGTTTTCCTTGCCGCCTTCGCGCCCGATAAACAAAATTTCCGCATCCTTATCCTTGCTTTTTAACTCTTCGGCAACGGCTATTGCAGGATTAACGTGTCCCGCCGTGCCTCCTCCGCATAATAATAGCTTCATTTGTAAATCCTCTCTATTTTTGAATTTTTGCCTGTCTTGATACCGATAGAATAATTCCCATCTCAAAGAAAAGCATAACAAGTGATGAGCCTCCGTAGCTGAAAAAGGGCAGGGAGATACCCGTGTTTGGAATCGTATTTGTCACGACAGCAATATTCAGAAGCACCTGCACAGCCATCTTTATGCATATTCCGAGGCAAATAAGTCGCGAGTAGCAATCGGGCGCACGCAGGGCTATAACGCATCCTCTGTAGATGAGAAAGCCAAACACAAGCATTGCCAGAGCCGCACCTACCAGGCCAAGCTCCTCGCACAGAATAGCAAAAATCATATCGTTTGCAGGCTCGGAAACATAACAATGCTTTAAAATACTGTTGCCATATCCAACACCGAAAAGTCCTCCCGAGCCTATTGCCATAAGGCCCTGGAGCGTTTGCCAACCACCAGTCAGCTTATATTTCTCGGGATCCTGCCATACCGTTATTCTATCCTTGGTGTAATCGGTAAAAAGAGCAAGGCAAGTGACTCCTGTAGCTCCAACGCCACAGAAGGCGTATATGTATCTCGGATCAATTCCCGCAGCAAGTATCAGCATAAGACCTATAGCTCCGAGGATGATAATACAAGAAAGGTGCTTCTGTAGCATGACAAGAACTATAGGTATGGCAATTATTAGGCAGGGGAAAAGTGTTCCGTAGACAAACACCTTTCTTTTGCTGTGACTGTCGGTTGCCTTATCCTCAAACCTTTCAAAGTAGAGGGATAGCATTAAAATAATAGATATTTTTGCTATCTCTGACGGTTGAATGGTTATTGGACCTATGGAAATCCAACGTTGTGCACCGTTGCCTACGAAGCCAACAGCAAGCACTAATAAAAGTAAAAACAGCGTAAAGCCGTATAAATATGGCGTACATATTTTATAAATTCGAGGCTCAATCCGTGAAGCAATGATCATCACCGCAAAGCCAAGAAGCAGCCATATGGTCTGCCTCTTTATAAAGTACATACTGTCACCGTATCGTGCTGCGGCGTACGCGGTCCCTGCGCTGAAAACCATTATTGTACCATAGGCGGTTATCAGGCATACTGCCAGAAGAAACAGTCTGTCTATTCTCCCGCTCATTTCGTTCTTAAATATTTTTTTTATACTTGAAAATAATGACATCTTTACCATTTGAAAAATAGTAGAGAAAGTGCGGAGAGAATAACTGTTGTTATTACGGCGAACGCGCATATTTTGTTTTCGCTAAAACCGCATTTCTCAAGGTGATGATGAAGTGGCGCCATTTTGAACAGCCTTTTTTTAGTTCTCTTGTAATACACGACCTGCAAAATGACAGATACTCCCTCTATGACATATACACCGCCGATTAGAATAATCGATGCGGGATTTCCTGAGCAAAAGGCTAAACCTACGGCAAGAGCGCCTAAAAAAAGAGATCCCGTGTCTCCCATAAAAATTTTTGCAGGGTGTCTGTTGAATATAAGAAATCCTGCCGCTCCACCGATAAGAGCTGCGGAAATTACGGATACCCCTGTCAAAGAGAACAGTATACCTACGAAAAGAAAAGCCAAACCGACTGCAATGGAGGTGGAGGATGCAAGACCATCTATCCCGTCGCTAAGATTTGCGCAGTTCACAATTCCAAGTAGCAGAACGATTGCGAAGGGATAATACATAAATTCAAGATCGACCTCTCCAAATACAAGTCTGATTTTTTTTACGTCATCAAAATAGTGCGCCCATGCCATCAAAAAAAGAACAGCCAAAATGAATTGAAGCAAAAGCTTTTGCGCAGGCGAGAGCCCCGCATTTTTCTTTTTGTGAAGCTTCATCAAATCGTCAAATATTCCGACAAGCGAATTGCCAATAGCAAATAAAAGCGTTATGACTACGGCAATAGCAGAAGACATATCTTCATTTACGTATCGAGTAATCGTAAATGCGATTGAAAGCGAGATGACAGTGGCTAACACAAAAGCCAAACCGCCCATAGTAGGAGTACCGCTTTTGGATATATGCCAGGACGGTCCACCCTCATATATCGGTTGCTTTGCACGAGAGGAGAGGAAGGGAACAAGCCGTGCTTCAATAAAAACAGTGACTGTAAGAGAGATTAAAAAAGCAATCAGGCATAAAACAAGGCTATTCATTATTTTTCTCCTTTCTGAGCTTAAAGCAATCAACAACTCGCTCGAGCCTGAGCCCGCGAGATCCTTTTACAAAAATATGCTCACCCTCATCACAGTACTTTCTGATTTGTTCGGCTGTAAAGCTTGGTTCGTCGGTATTGGAGTTTAGGTAAATCCTGTCGGAAGGGAAGCCCGATTTAACAGCTCCCCTTCCGATTTCTTCTGCGTGCTTTCCATATAAAAACAGCCTTTGGATTGTCTTAGATGATAGTGATTCTCCAACCTCAATATGTATTTTCTCACGACTGTCACCAAGCTCTAAGATTTCACCGAGAAGAAGACTTTTGCTTTCTTTCGTTTTCTTTTTGGAAAACTCCTTTATTGTTGCGATCATAGATTCTCGCGATGCATTGTAGCAGTCAACGTAAAAATGATATTTTTCAGCAAAAAAATCCTTCTGCCTTGTAATATCTCCTGATATATGAGATATTCTTTGAGAAAGTTCATTTGGAGATAAACCTGATTCCAAGGCGACACTAACTGCTGCGGCGAGGCATTTTAGATGATGCTCTTCTGGTAATGCAAAGATTGCGGAACATAAGCATTCAGTTTTCTTATAAATGTTAACCCCGCAGTTTTTATTATTTTCCAAATAAATATCCGCCTCTTTGTCCACGGTTGAAAAGGTGATTTTTCTGTCTAAATGGAATAGCAGTTTTTCTTCCTTTGGTACTATTATTTTCCCATTATTCATGCCGTCGAGAATCTCCAATTTCGCTTCTGCAATCTGCTCTTTGCTACCAAGCCTTCCAATGTGGGCACTTCCAATATTTGTTATGACGGCTATATCGGGGCATAGGCATTTTGACAGTCGGCTGATTTCTCCACGGCTATTCATACCCATTTCCATAACAAGAACCTCGGTATTTTTCTTTGCAGATAGAACGGATAGGGGAAGTCCGATTTCATTGTTAAAATTACCCGCCGATGCGTGTAATTTGTATTTTTCAGAGAGAAGGATTTTCAAAAATTCCTTCGTCGTAGTTTTGCCAACGCTACCTGTTATTCCTATCTTATATAATAAATAAGGAAGATTTTTTACGTAATAAGTGGCTAAATCAATCAAAGCACGCCTTGTATCAAGGTGAAAAATATCGCTTGTTTCTGCCGTTGAAGAAAGAATGAATGCGTCATTTCTCTTGGCTGATACTACGTAATCTGCGCCGTCAAACCTTCTCCCGCAAAGCGCGACAAAAAGATCTTTAGGACGTACCTCGCGCGAATCTGTGCAGATGTGAGTTATCAGAGAGTTTTCGATTAATTTTGGTTGCCCTCCCGTTATTGCTGCAATCTCCTGCAGCGACATAGGTATACCAAGCTCTATTCTCATTGTCGCTTTTGGTCACGCATCAGTAGGGCAGAGCTTATTATTTCCTTCTCATCAAAGGAATGATAACCACTACTGTCAATGTTGTATTTTTCGGGGCCCTTTCCTATGATTGCAACGATATCTCCGTCTTGTGAATTAACTATTGCTTCGGATATTGCGTCGGCTCTGTTTTCGATAATTTCGTATTTCCCTCGCTCAAATCCTCGAATTATGTCACAGATAATGTCCTTTATACGCTCACGTCGAGAGTTGTCTGATGTGACTATTATTCTATCTGCGTATTTTTCGGCAAATTTAGCCATCAACGGACGCTTTTCACGGTCTCTGTCGCCTCCGCATCCGAATACGACCGTCAGCCGTTTGTTGCTTTTTAAAAGCGACAATTCCTTTAAGATGCTTTCAAAGGCAGCGGGGGTATGTGCATAGTCTATTATTACCGATATTTTGCTTTTTATAATCTCGTATCTTCCGCTAATATTGGATATCTGTTCTATACTGTTCTTAACATCGCAGGGCTTACAGCCCATATCAATGCATAACGCGGCAGCAAGCATTGAATTATAAGTGTTGTATATACCGGGCAAGGAAAGCTTTGTTTTGAATGAGAAATCCCTTTGGTGATATATATATTCTACACCCGCAAAGCCTCGGTTATTTATATTTGTAGCCCAGCAATCTCCCCGCCAAATAATACCTATAGATATTTTCCTCGTTTTACATAATTCGTATGCTCGCTTGGCATACACGTCATCAATATTAAAGATTCCGCAACGGCATAGATCAAAGAGCTTTAACTTGGCGGCAAAGTAGTTATTCATATCACCGTGGAAATCGGTGTGTTCCTTTGACATATTTGTAAAGATACCGTAATCAAATATTAAGGGGGTAACCTTGTCAAGAGCAAGAGCGTGACTGGATACCTCCATTACCACTGCGCTGCATCCTGCTATTGACATTTGCTTTAGCGCACTGTATAGAAGATCAGGATCTGGGGTTGTCATAGAATAGTTTGTTTCGTTGATCTCTTTGTCATCTATTGTAATTTTTCCCGTACCGATAAATCCCGTTTTGTATCCCGCGTCGGACAGCACCTTGCTTATTAATGTTGCAGTGCTGGTTTTTCCGTTAGTGCCTGTAACACCTATTATTTTCATATTATTAAGGTCTGGGTTATGATATCTGAAAAAAGCTCTTGACATAGCAATCCTTGGATTTTCAACACGAATTGCAGGGATATTGCCAGGCAGAACAGCATTGGAGTCGCAGATAACCGCTATTGGCAAGATTTTACAATTGCTATAATCGGGCATCCTTTGTGAGTTTGGAATAATGAAAATATCGCCATCTTCGATCTCCTCAAGGCGTATCTTCATCCCATTGAACTCAAGGTCATCCGCTACCTCGGAGAAAATATATTCCTCACGTCGAATTATATCAGAAATCTTCATATTAACGTCTCCCTAATCCTCATAATCATTGACTATAGCCCGTATTACAATAACACTTCCGCGCTTTGCGCTACTTCCGGGAGGCAAGGACTGCTCGCTAATTATTGCCTCGGTGCTTGGCTCTGTAGCACCCGATCCCGATAATTTTATGCTAAGACCTGCGTTGATTGCCTCTCTTATAGCATCTACGGTTTTCATACCTATCAAGTTCGGTACAACGACGGTACTGCTGTTTTCCTTTGAAGTATACAGTATTATTTTTGATAGAGCTACCGTAATCCGATCTCCAGCGGATGGTGTCTGAGCAATTACGGTGTCACCGTTGCCTACGATCTCATATTCTATTTTTGCTTCCTTCAGCTTTTCTTTTGCCGATTCAATGTTCATTCCAACGTAATTATCTACCGAAATATTTACCTCCTCGGCACTTGATTTGTATTCGAGGTAGGGAAGAAGCTTTTCCATAAGCATTGATATATATGGTGCTGCGACAACGCTTCCGTATTTCACGTTCGAGGTTGGCTCGTCAACAACAATGATCATTGATATTCCACTGTCTCCGTTTTTTGCGTACGCCACGGTAGAGCCTATTCGCAGATAGGAGTTTCCGTTTTCGTCAAGAATATCGAATTTCTGCGACGTTCCTGTTTTTGCGGCTATGTCGTAGCCGGATACACCCGCGTTTTTTGCGCCACCGTCTCCGCTGACACCTTCTATAAGTATTTGAGAAACGGTATTTGCTACCTCCTCCGATACAACCGTTCGCTTAATTTCGGGAGTATGCTCGGATATCACGTTTCCGCTTGAGTCGATTATCTTGTCGACCACGTATGGAGTGACAAGCTTGCCCCCATTTGCAACAGCCGATATTGCCGTCAGATGATTTATTATTGAAACCTTGAATCTCTGCCCAAAGGAGGCTGTTGCAAGCTCGGTAGAACCTATGTTTTCTTCCTTGTGAAATATTGTGGACGCTTCGCTTGGCAGATCAATTCCGCTTCTCTCGAAATATCCAAACTTTTCAACATATTTATAGAAATCCGTTGCACCGATCTTCTGCGACAGCACCATCATACAGGGGTTGCAAGACATTTGCAGCCCATAGGCGAGATTGAAGCCCGATCCATGCCCCGTCGTTTTATGGCATCTGATGCGCCATCCGCCTATCTGATAGTATCCCTTGCAGGAAAATGTACTGTTTACGCTTGCAACTCCAAGGTCAAGAGCCGCCGATACTGTCACAATCTTAAAGGTAGAACCCGGCTCGTAGGTCTCACTTACCGCCTTGTTTGACCACATGATCTGCATAAGCTCGTTTTTGTAGGCATTATATTCGTCCGTACCAACTATCAGTCCCGAGTCAGTCAACTTTTGCTTTGATTGCTCATCAAGGGTAAATGGCTCGTTTGGATCAAATGGGGATGTTGTAGCCATTCCGAGAATTGCGCCTGTTGAGGTGTCCATTACTATACCGCACACGCGATTCTGCGCTCCATGGTTTACCCGCGCCAGCTCAATTACCGCCTCGAGCTCCGACTGAATATAGGAATCTATGGTGGTCACTATGCTGTATCCGTCTATGGCGGGAAAATAATCGGAGTACTCGGTGTCGAGAGCCATTCCGTTGGCATCCTTAGCATACACGTAATATCCGTCCTCGCCGGCAAGAATGTCGTCGTAATAGTATTCGAGACCGAAAAGTCCTTGATTGTCGCTGCCTGTAAAGCCAAGTACGTGTGCGGCAAGCGTTCCTTCGGGATAGCTTCTTGAGGTTTTTGCCTCGGTGAATATCAGGCTCTCAAGATTGGTTGCTCTTATAAACTCAATCACGCGCCTGTATTCTTCCTCGGAGGCAGAGCTTTTAATAGTGACGTCAAGGATCGACGAATCGGTTATCTTTTTGTAAATGCCATCGGCATTTAGTGAGAGTAGGGGAGAGATGCCGTCGGCTATGATCCTTGCATAATCGATGCCGCTTTTCTTGCTCGCGTTTTTAATATCTCTTGTGGATACAAATATTCTCCACACCGTATTGCTCTCTGCTAGCACATTCATGTTTGAATCGTATATTTTTCCTCGCTCTGCTCTTAGGGTAGATGAGGTTGTAACCTGGTCGTAAGTCTTTTCACGGTAGTAGTCGTATTTCAGATAATTAAGGCGAAAAATGTTAACCAGTAGATATGTGGCGAACATAACGAATACAAGCATTATTGCCGTAATTCTTCGCTTTGTCGTATTTTTATCGTTTCCTCTCAAGTTTTTTACCTCTGAATAAAAAAATATAGCGACGGACGAATGATCCATCGCTATATCTTATTTATTAAGTTTCGGAATTATGAGAAATTTCTTCTTATTTTGCTACATCAACATCTGCCATTGTCACTTCGCTGGTTTCGGGGATCTCAACCTCGTTTGCAGAGGGAGCGGGGGTAGAAAGAGCCTTTACGCCGATAAGAGCAAAGGAAAGGATGAACGCACAAGCAACCGACGCGGTAAGGAATGCCGATGCAGAAGCGCGGAAAGGAAATGCCTTAATGGTCTTATCCTTTACGGGAGCCTGCTTGATGGTAAGCTTATCGTCGACAAAGGAAACTATATTGGTCATAGCCACCTCACTTCTGGTCACTGCGGTTTTTACCGCAACGGGAAGAGCAGCGCTGTCAGCCTTCTGGGAGTTAGCCTTCATAAGCATATACTCGCCAATGGTGTAATTATTGTCGTCCTGGGAGATAGTGAATCTCTGCTTCATATTCTCATAGAGCTTGTCGTAATTATTAGTAGCCTGTGTCATTTTTCTTTTCTCCTCTTACAATTTTTCCGCTACTCGAAGCTTTGCACTCCTGGAGCGGGGGTTAAATTCCAGTTCTTCGTCTGACGGTAATATGGGTTTTCTTGATATTTCCTTGATAATGGGCTTTCTGCCGCACACGCAGACAGGGAAGTCCTTTGGACAGGTGCATCCGCCCAAAAGCGATTTGTAGGATTGCTTTACTATTCTATCCTCTAATGAGTGGAAGGAAATGATAGCAAGTCGTCCTGTTGAAACAAGATTTGCTGCAGCAGAGTCGATCAAGGGCTTGATTGCATCCAGCTCGCCGTTCACCTCGATTCTGATAGCCTGGAAGGTTCTCTTGGCGGGGTGGGGACCGTCTGCTCTTGCTGCACTGGGGATCGCGCCCTTGATGATCTCTGTGAGCTTGTGTGTTGTGGTTATTGGTTCAGTTTCGCGGTATTTGCAAATGGAAGAGGCAATTCTGGGGGCAAATCGCTCCTCGCCATAATCATATATTATTCTTTTCAGCTGCTGCTCGGAATATTCGTTTACAATCTCATATGCCGATAGGGGAGAGGAGGTGTCCATTCTCATATCCAGCCTTGCATCGTGCATATAGCTGAATCCTCTTTCGGGAGTGTCAAACTGATAGCTGCTGCAGCCGAGGTCGGCAAGAACGCCGCCGAGATTTGTTATATTGTACTCCTTAATAACGTTCTCAAGGCTTGAGAAGTTTTCATTTACAAAGGTTATCTTGTCAAGATAATCCTTGAGTCTTTCCTTGGCTGCATTAATTGCATCCATATCGCGGTCAAAGCAAATTAGTCTTGAGCTTGGACCGAGTCGCTTTGCAATTTCAAGAGAGTGGCCGCCACCGCCAGTTGTACAGTCTACGTATGTGTAGCCGTCTCTGATATTAAGAGCCTCGATACATTCAAAAAGGAGAACCGATACGTGAGAAAAGTTATTCATACAAAATCAGTGTTCCTTTCGGGAGTCGTTTTATAGTCCGTTGTCCTGAAGGTAAGAACGAATTCCATCAAGATTGCGGCTTGCTTCACGGATTATCCACTGCTCTTCAGACCAGACGTTGATAGTATTTCCCGCACCTACGAAGACAGCGTTTTTACTGATTCTTGCGTGCTCGAGAAGCTTGGCGTCCAGAAGAATTCTTCCGCTGGCATCAGGGGTGCATTTTTGAGCCAAGGACATGAAGTATTCTCTTGCATCTGCGCTTGCGGTATTTGGAAGCTTGTTAAGCTTATCTATAAGAAGGTCCCACTGACTTTTGGGGTATATGGTGAGGCAGGAATCAAGGCTTCGTGTAACGTAAAAAACTTCGCCAAGCTCTTCGCGATAAATGTTCGGTACTACGATTCGCTTCTTTGCGTCTATCGAGTACATTGCTGAGCTTATAAACGCCATTTTATTCTGCCTCCTTCACTTTTTATCGTTTGGCGGGGTACTTAGGGGATGAACCTGTACATTTGCGGGTTAAATCTACACAAACTCCCACTTTCTCCCACGCGTATATTATAAACCATATTAAGAAAAAAATCAAGGGGGTTTTTAATATTTTTTTGCAGAAAATACAATTTTTTTTTATTTTTTTTGCATTTTTAGAAAAAAATCTTAGGCAAAAAGCCAAAAAGCCCTTTTCTTTTGCCATTTCTTATGGTAAAATGTATATGGAAAAATGCCGATCCTGGCGGAAATTGTAAATTTTCTGCTAACAGAGTTAAGAAAAATTGATTATGACATAAAACCGAAGGGAGCGCTCGATTGGAAATCTACACAAATCCCCACAATATTACAGCTGTTATTCTTGCTGCGGGCAGCGGAAGCCGTATGGCATCAGATACAACGAAACAAAGATTATGCCTTTTGGGAGAGAGCGTTTTAAAACGATCGGTGAGGGTAATTTCGTCTTGTGAAAAAATAAGCAACATTGTAGTCGTTTGCCGAGCGGACGAGGTCGATTGGGCACGAGGCGAGTTGTCCTGCTTTTCAAAGGTTTACGACATTGTCTCGGGCGGTAAAACAAGGGCAGAATCTGCAAGACTCGGTTTTGTTTCTATTCCTTCCAAATCGGATTTCGTGGCTATTCACGATGCTGCAAGATGCCTTATTACCAAGGAAAACATATCCCGAGTAATCGATGCAGCAATCAAATACGGCGCTGCCACCGCGGGTACTTTTGTCACCGATACTGTAAAGCAGCTTGAAGAAAATATGATATGTGCAACCCTGCCGAGAGAGACGTTGTTTACGGCACACACACCTCAGATTTTCAGATGTGATCTGTACAGAGATGCATTGGAAAGATCAGACACTGACGAGCGTATTACCGATGATAATATGCTTGTAGAATCTCTTGGAATAAGAGTTTGTCCTGTGGATACTGGCAAAAATAATATTAAGCTAACCATACCTGAGGACATAGCATATGCAGAATATATTATTGAAAGGAGAGGTCTTGTGGATATCAGAGTTGGACAGGGATATGACGTTCACAGACTTGTTGAAGGGCGCAGGCTCATTCTCGGCGGTGTGGATATTCCTCACTCCAAGGGACTGCTTGGACATTCTGACGCAGATGTTCTCGTCCACGCTATAATGGACGCATTGCTTGGTGCTTGCGGTCTTGGCGATATTGGAAGACATTTTCCTGATAACAGTGAGAAATATAAAGATATCTCAAGCCTATTGCTTTTGAAAGAAGTATCAGAACTTATCTTGAATAACGGCTTTTCTGTTATGAACGTAGATTCCACTGTCGTTATTCAAAGCCCGAAAATTGCTGGCTATGTTGATGAAATGGTTGACAATATCTCCAAAATTCTTGGAATAGAACGGGGCAGAGTAAACGTTAAGGCTACGACAGAGGAGCGCCTTGGCTTCACTGGTAGAGAAGAAGGTATTTGTGCTCACGCCGTTGCAACAGTAAAAAAGGGGTGAAAGATCACCCCAATCAAAAGACATAGCGCACTCGCGTAAATGCTTGAAACTTCTTTAACTTTATTGTCGGCGCGAGGGCATTTGCCGTTGTCTGCCACAAGTGGCTCCTTATTATTCTATGGTATTAATAAAGTTATGTCACTATATTATATATGATATGTATTATATAGAAAGGATAAAATATGACAAAAATTTCTCCTTCGGTTCTTGCCGCCGATCTTTCCAATCTTGCAAAAGAGGTGGCGGATATCGAATCTGCAGGCGCAGATATGGTACATCTTGACGTTATGGATGGTATGTTCGTCACCAATATTAGCTTTGGTCTTCCCGTGATTGAATCTCTTCGCAAGAGAAGCAATATGATTTTCGACGTTCATCTTATGATAGATGCTCCCGAGAGATACGCAGAGCGATTTATCGAGGCGGGAGCCGATATTCTGACCTTTCATCTTGAAGCCTGTAAGGAGTCGGGAAGACTGCTTGATGAGATACGAGATCAAGGCGTTATGGCGGGCATTTCTGTTAAGCCTGGTACTTCTATTGAAGAGGTTTATCCTTACCTTGATAGGTGTGATATGGTGCTCGTTATGACGGTAGAGCCTGGATATGGCGGACAGAAGCTTATACCCGAAACCATTGAAAAAGTAAGAAAACTTAAGGCAGAAACAAAAAAGCGCGGAATCGATATAGAAATTCAGGTTGACGGCGGTATAAACGAGAACAATGCCGCCGAGCTTATAAATGCGGGCGCAAGTATACTCGTTGCGGGTAGCTCGGTGTTCAAGGCTAATGACAGACGCGCGGCCATAGACGCACTCAGAAAAGATGCTTGAGAAAATATCCTTTTCCGATGCAATAGAGAAAGCCTCAGTCGCCGAGGCAACTCGGGGAGGAATAGGAACATACGGTGAGAAGATGCTTCACCGAACCTTGAAATTCTATTTTGAGCCTGACGAATCAAAGCACGAAATTACCTGCTTTGGCTCTGTTGCGGATATTCGTAATGACGACGGAATAATAGAGGTACAAACCCGCTCTTTCAATAAGCTTGTTCCGAAGCTTGAGCGCTTTTTACCTCTGGAAAAAGTGACTGTTGTTTGCCCGATAATAGAGAATAAACGGATTTGTCGTATTGATATCGAAAGTGGAGAGAGCTTGCCACCGAGAAAAAGCGCAAAGAGAGGCAAGGCGATACACGCTTTATCCGAGCTATCAATGATACGGCGCTTTATTCCGCACGATAATCTGACAGTTCTCGTTATGCTTGTAAACGTTGATGAAACCAGGCTTCTTAGTGGAAAAATCCGTGTTGGACGAAAGCTTACGTCCAAAATTAATTGTATACCCACCTCGCTTGGCTCTATCATGGAGCTGAAATCAATCGACGATTACCGTCTGCTTCTGCCTCCTGATATGCCCGAAACTTTTACTGCCTTGGAATTTGAAAAGATTAGCGGACTTCGGGGTATTGGTGCGCACGGTGCTTTGATGCTGCTTTTGCAACTTGGAATACTGATTAGAGAGCGAAAGGGAAACCGGGCGTATATGTATATGCAAACGAAGATAAATAAAAAGGTGATGTAGACGGGCGCTGCATCACCTTTTTGTTTTAAATCAAATAAATCAAGTTTTAATAGAAATTAGTAAAAGCTATATCAAAATAATTAAGGCGTATCTTTATATATTCCTTTATAATGGATATAGTATAAAAAATAAAATATAGAGAGGCTTTCATTATGGTTTTTGAAAAAAAGCAAAGAACTGAAAGAGTTATTCAGTTCGGTGAGGGCGGCTTCCTTCGCGGATTCGTGGACTGGATGCTTCAGAAGGTGAATGAAAATTCCAATTTTGACGGCAGCGTGGTAGTCGTTCAGCCTATCGAACAGGGCATGTGCGATATGCTTAATGCCCAGAATTGCGTATATACTCACGTAATCAGAGGCGTTGAGGGCGTTGATACTACCGTAGTAGATGTTATTTCAAGATGTGTTAAACCCTATGATAATTTTGACGAGTATCTTGCACTCGCAGAGCAGCCCGAGATGCGTTTTATTGTTTCCAATACCACCGAGAGCGGCATAGTTTTCTCTGCGGATGATAAGATTACCGATACACCTCCGAAGAGCTTTCCCGCGAAAGTAGCATTGCTTCTTAAAAAGCGCTTTGAACTCGGTCTGCCCGGATTTATCTTCCTTCCTTGCGAATTAATTGATCGCAATGGTGACAATCTTAAGAAATGTATACTTCAGTATGCTGACCTTTGGCAGTTAGGAGAGGACTTCAAAAAATGGGTTGCCGAGGAAAATGTTTTCACAAACACTCTCGTTGACCGTATCAATACAGGTTATCCCAAGGGAGAGGATCTTGGTCTTGGATACGAGGATAATCTCGTTAACACTTCCGAGTTTTTCCATCTCTGGGTAATTGAAACTGATTTTGATCTTAACAGCGAGCTTCCGTTTAATAAGACCGACCTTAACGTAATCATCACTCCCGACAAGCTTGAGATGTACCGCACCAGAAAGGTAAGAATTCTTAACGGTGCACACACCTCTCTCGTTCCTTATGCGCTCCTGTCAGGATTTGATACCGTTAAGAGCTGCCTTGACGATCCCATTATGAGCGAGCATCTTAAGAATTGCGTTTTCAACGAGATTTTGCCTACTCTCAATCTTCCCGAGGATGAGCTTCGCTCCTATGCAAATAGCGTTGTTGAGCGCTTTAGCAACCCATACATCAAACATTATCTCTCAGCCATCGCTCTTAATTCTGTTTCCAAGTTCAAGGTGAGAGTTCTTCCTTCTATTCTCGAGTATATCAATAGATTTGATAAGATGCCCGAGACTCTTCTGTTCTCCTTTGCAAAGCTTATCGAGTTCTACAAAACCGATATGACCAACGACGACAAGGACGTTGTAGAGTTTATGAAGAAGAGCAGTACCGCCGAGATCCTTGCAAATCAGTCACTTTGGGGACAGGATCTGTCGTTCCTTACTGCAGAGGTGGAGAAGTATGTTAATAAATAAGCTTGATAACGTAGATATCAATCTTGCGGATGGCCATAAATATGCTATTCGCGATATAAAATGCGGCGAGGACATTATAAAGTATGGCAATCCTATTGGTCACGCTATCTGCGATATAAAAAAAGGTGAGCACGTACATACTCATAATGTAAAAACTAATCTTTCGGGCAACCTTGAGTATAGCTACGATCCTAAGTTTTACGATACCCCCGCCGTTCCCACAGATCGCACCTTTATGGGCTACGTTCGCGAAAACGGTGACGTTGGTATCAGAAACGAGATCTGGATCGTCAACACGGTTGGATGCGTTAATAAAATCGCACAGAAGCTTTCTGAGCTTACAGGCGCGAGATATTTTCCTCATCCCTTCGGTTGCTCCCAGCTTGGTGACGATCAGACAATAACACAGAAGATCCTTCGCGGTATGGTAAATCACCCTAATGCTGCGGGTGTTCTCGTTCTCGGCCTTGGCTGTGAGAACAATAACATCGACGTTTTTAAAAAGGTGCTTGGTGAGTTTAATCCCAATAGAGTAAAGTTCCTTAACACCCAGGATCACGACGACGATATTGCCGCGGGCGTGGCTCTTATCAATGAGCTCAAGGAATACGCCGCAGGATTTGAGCGTCAGCCCGTTCATATTTCAAAGCTTCGTATCGGTCTTAAGTGTGGCGGTAGTGACGGTTATAGCGGAATCACTGCAAATCCCCTTGTCGGACGTATGTCTGACAAGCTTATCTCTCACGGTGGAAGCTGTGTGCTTACCGAGGTTCCTGAGATGTTTGGAGCAGAGCATCTGCTGATGCAGCGCTGCGAGAGCAGGGAGGTGTTTGATAAGACGGTTAAGCTTATCAATGATTTTAAGGATTACTATACAAGACATAATCAGGTTATATATGAGAATCCCTCGCCCGGAAACAAAAAGGGCGGTATTACCACCTTGGAGGAGAAATCTCTCGGTTGCGTGCAGAAGGGCGGTCTCTCAAAAGTGGTCGACGTGCTCGATTACGGCGACGTGCTGAGCAAAAACGGACTTTCGCTTCTTAACGGTCCTGGTAATGACATCGTAGCAATTACCAATCTTATGGCGGCAGGCGTGCATATTATCCTGTTTACCACAGGCCGCGGAACACCTGTTGGCGCACCTGTTCCTACCATAAAGATTGCTACCAATCACTCGCTTGCAGAGCGAAAGACGGGATGGATCGATTTCGATGCATCACCCACTCTTGAAGGCAATCCTCTTACCGAGGAGCTCTTTGATTACGTGGTCAGCGTGGCAGAGGGCAGAGAAACAAAGAACGAAATTAATGATTACAGAGAAATATCAATATTTAAGGACGGTGTAACACTATGAGTTTTATTAACGATAGCTTTATGCTCAAAAACGAGCCCGCGAAGAAGCTTTATGCAATGGTAAAGGATCTTCCCATCATTGACTACCATTGACATCTTTCTCCAAAGCAGATAGCAGAGAACTATCAGTTCAGAAATGCCTTTGATCTTTTCCTTGGCGGTGACCATTACAAGTGGCGTCAGATTAGAACTAACGGTGTTCCCGAGGAGTATATTACAGGAAATGCTGACGAGTACGAGAAATTCAAGATGTTTGCGGCGACTCTTCCTCGTCTTATTGGCAATCCTCTTTATCATTGGACTCACCTTGAACTTAAAAGATATTTCGACATTGACGAAACTCTTAACGAGGAGTCCTGCGAGCGCATCTGGAATAAGGTAAACGAGTGCCTTGCAAAGCCCGAATATCGCGCTCAGGAGCTTATTCGTCGCTCTAACGTTGAGATCATCTGCACCACCGACGATCCCGTTGATACACTTGAGTATCACGCAGCTCTTCGTAGCTTCTCTACAAAGGTTCTTCCTACCTTCCGTCCCGATAAGGCTGTTGAGATCGGCAAGGAGACCTTCGTTCCTTATATCGAGTCTACAGGCGTTAAGTCCTACGAGGAGCTTATCGCTTGGATAAAGGCTCGCATCGCATACTTCAACGAGTATGGCTGCCGTCTTTCTGACCACGCTCTCGAGTACGTTCCCTTCGCGGTTGGCGATCCCAAGGCTGCTTTTGATAAGCGTATGGCAGGTGAGGAGCTTACTAAGGAGGAGATCGATTCATTCAAGACCGCAATGCTTCTTGCGTGCGCTGAGGAGTACGTAAAGTACGATTGGGCTATGCAGCTTCACATCGGTGCGCTTCGTAATAATAACAAGAAGATGTATGAGAAGCTTGGCCCCGATACAGGCTTTGATTCTATCAACGATCTTTGCATCGCAGAGGATCTGGGCGCATTTATGAGCCATCTTGAATGCGCTGATGCGCTTCCCAAAACTATTCTTTATACACTTAACCCCAAGGATAATTATGTTCTGGGAACTATGCTTGGTTGCTTCCAGGGAGCTGGCGTAGCAGGCAAGATTCAGTTCGGCTCTGGCTGGTGGTTCAATGATCAGCGTGACGGTATGGAGGCGCAGATGCAGGCTCTTGCCAACCTTGGCACACTCTCCGCTTTCGTTGGTATGCTTACCGACAGCCGCTCCTTCGTTTCCTATCCTCGCCATGAGTACTTTAGACGCATTATGTGTAATCTTATTGGTAAGTGGGTAGCTGAGGGCGAGTATCCCGAGGACTACAAGGCTCTTGAGAGCATTGTAACAGGAATCGCATACTATAACGCAAAGAAATACTTCAAGTTCTAAAATGTTTATCCCCGAGAAGATAAAAATTCTCGGGGATTTTTTGAAAAACCTATTGACAAACAGGGAAGTATATGCTATAATATCAAATGTTCGCGGGAGTGGCGGAATCGGCAGACGCGCACGTTTGAGGGGCGTGTATCTTTGATGTACGGGTTCAAGTCCCGTTTCCCGCACCAACAAAAAAGAGGCTAACCAAAAGGTTGGTCTCTTTTTTGTTGAGCGGGAACGGGACAGACCTCAGCTACCGCTTCGGTCTTCAGGCTAAAAACTCTTATCAAGAGTTTTATTAACGCCTGACATTTCCCGCACCAGGATAAAGACCAGGAGAAATTCTGGTCTTTATTTTTTTGTTTTGAGAGACATATATGTATATCCTAAATCCTCCCAGTCTTTATCCTGGGGGAAAAGGGACAGACCTCAAGGCAGGCTTTCGGTCTTCGCTCTAAAAACAGTTATTAACTGTTTTCTTAACGAGCGACATTTCCCGCACCAAACAGAAAAAATACGAACCTTGAGAAATCGAGGTTCGTATTTTTCCTTTACAAGAGATTATTTTGGTATTCAAATTGCTAGATAAAAACTAATTTAAAAGGGTGGGACACCAATGCCCACCCTTGTTTTATTTACAAATTCACACCTTCAATTAGTACGTTATTTTTTAGAAACTTTTTGGTTAATTAATTCAAAGATGTTTTTATCGTTTTTGCTTTTGTGAAGAGTAAATTTTCCTATAGATGTATGTAAAACTATTTTTTTGTTGCATTCTACTTCAGTGATATCCTCATAACCTATATTGAAACCAGTGTTGTATCCTCGATATTTCACTCCGTTTTCGTATATCTCAATACATTTATGATCAGGGTTACCCGAGATTTTGTTTCTCAACATAGCAACAAAACAAAAAATTAATAACACTAACGATGTAAACATCGGTATGCCAAGTCCAAAAATAAAATATAACGTCCATTCCATTTGTGGATTTAAGAGTTGTATTATTAAAGCCAAAACATTGTAAAATCCAAAAATAGGAGTTAATATCTTGAAGATAAATAATAATTGTTGCAACTTGCCATACTCTTGAGAATATATCAACTTACCATAATCGTATTCGTATTCTTCAAAAAAGTCATCAAATGGATGGTAGTCAAAAACGAAGCCTTGTTGCTCACATTTTTCTTTGAATATTGCAACGTTTGGATCAGGCTTTTCATATGGTCCTATATACTGACGAAAACTATACACAATATCTTTATTGAATATAAAGCCTCTCTGCATTGTTTCATCGTTTTGCAAATATCCTAAAACGTTTCTTTCGGCAAAATCAAGAATATCGTTATTGACTTTATTTATCTTTATTTCCTCTTCGTCATATTTAATGGTTAATTCTTGATTGTCTAGTTCGTAATCAAATGTTTTTAATGGTATTCGTTTTTCAAACAATGGTTTGAATTGCATTTCTTTAGCTTTTAGCACACTTTCTTTGTTATGACTCATAGGGCTTAACAAAAAAGAAACTATGCCATCATTATCGATGTCAAAATAACAATGAAAGAATGTATATCCAATGTGTAATTCGTTTTCAATAACTCCTTTACATCTTAAAATAGCGAGCGAACCCCACGATGTATCAAAAAGAATTTCAAGTGTATCATTTTTTTCTTGCATTGCTAAAATATAACCATCGTGAA
Source organism: Clostridia bacterium (assembly GCA_017522795.1). Classification (GTDB taxonomy): domain Bacteria; phylum Bacillota; class Clostridia; order Oscillospirales; family CAG-272; genus UBA1740. The sequence goes on from JAFWXZ010000052.1 coordinate 19,797, forward strand.
AGGAACCGGTATTAAAATCTAATGCCTCGAGATCCGATTTAGAAGTTATTGTTGTATACTCTTTAGGTATAATTTGCGATAAAACCTCTTGAGCTTCCTGTAGCATTTCAGGAGTATATTTTTTGTGCTTTATTGTTTTGAAAATATTTCTATCGTTCCAATATGACTTAAGTTTATCTTCGTTTATAGAAAAATTATCAGTATTATAATCCATAAAAAGAATATTGTAACGAGTGCCTTGGAAAATATGTAGAACTATTAATTGTGAAAAAGAACTATCAAAAACAACAGCTTTACAGTTGTTTCTTTTTATAGAAACAGCAAAAACAGGCGAATAATAAACACTGTTGTTATGCATTATTTTAGCAAGCATATAGTTACCTCCTTAAGAACATATCGTTTCAATAATACATTATACCATGTATTGAAATAATTTACAAGTAATATGTTTTGAAATTGGGAGCACTTCCCATCAAAATCAAGAGACTGGGTTCGTACATTTTCCCGTTTCCCTTACCACAAAGCAGAGTATTGAGCTCTGCATTTTTCGTTTTATAATAAAAAAGCTCAACCAAGCGGTTGAGCTTTTTTATTAAACGGTAGCCATTTCGGGACTCTTTTTATTTTTACCTTTGATTTTGTCAATAATCTTGTAGCTGAGAAGAGTAAGGCCAATAAAGGCAAAGTTCAGCGCGGTGAAAAGAACAAAGACGGTGACTACAAGTATAGGGTAGATCTCAAATTCACCAAACTGCCAGTGAACAAGACCTGTAAATCCTGCGAACGGGATATAGTCAACGGCAACCTCGGGATTGAACATATAGAAGTGATTTACAGCATATCCTTCGTTGGTATCAATAGCATTGATAATTGTACCGAAGACAAACACGAATGCAAAGTAGACCACAAATATCCTCATCATGTTCTTGAATGCCGTCTTATCCAGCCTTGGAAAAATTCCAAGAGTAGCGCAGAGAACAGGAAACATTACAACGAAGCTATGCTCATAAATATAATGAAGAGGCCAGAATGTGATAGAGCTGTCGCCAAAGGTGAACAGAGTGATTGCAATCGCCGCACCAACCAGATTTGCAACATATCCGAAATCGAACGTCTTCTTATCCTTTGTAATTATGGTGTAAAGATAGAAGAATGCAGCGATATTACAAAGCTGAAGGGGAAGTCTTGAATAGGTAAATCCACGCAAAAATGGAGATAAAGTATGCATAACTTGTGCGATTACCATAAATGAAATAAACGTGAACTTGTCCTTCTGACTGCGTTTCCTAAAAACGAAATGAAGCACAACAATTTCGACTATCAAGCAGCATATCCAAAGTATATGCAGATTTCCAAACATTTCGCCCGATAAACCAAGCTTGTCCTGATCGAAAAGAGTCTTGGGTATGTATGATGGCATCATCTGCATCATGATGAGCGGAGTAATACCGAGAAGCATAAGGAGCTCTCTCGGTGTTTTCATGCTGATTTTATGCTTGTAGGTAAGCTTCATCAGCACGGGAATTATTATAGCAAATATCAGCTCAAGGGTATATAATACGTGTCTTACGTGTACGTTGATATATTCACCACCTGCGCCTTCTGCTGTAAAATATGCAAAGGTGTCGTCATAAAGCAGTGCGGCAAGTATGCTTACAGGTAGGGAAAAGTAGCTTGCAATATTGCGGAAAAGCCTGCTTTCAAAGAACACAGACATAGGCAGAACCGCATATCCAATATGATATCCCCAGCGCATAAATGACTGCAGGGGATCATCCAAAGGACCGACCGTTTCTACGAATGAATCAGAAAGAAAATATCTGACGACTCCCATCAGGCAGAAAGAGACGGCGAGTATTTTTAATACAAGCTGTGGACTAATCTTGTTCCACTTTTCAAAAGCATACTTTAATGCTAAAATTGCAATAATCGAAAGTCCTAAAGTTATTAAAGTATTCATTTTTTTCCTCTTAAAATCAAGTTAAAAAAATTATACCAAATATTCGTTCAAAAGTCAACAGGAAAAGTATCAAATTATGTTGAATTTGAATTAATAATTATTAAATAAATAATAAAAAAATTTTAAAAACCTCTTGATTTTTATAAATACTTATGATATAATATCACAGGAAAAATGTGATCGTATGTAAAGTGAGCTCTGACGGACCCTCTCAGCCGCAGAATTAACCGAGCGTAGATCGCGTAAAATTTAAAGGAGAAATAAAATGGCTAATATTAAGTCCGCTAAGAAGCGTATTCTTGTTAACCGTACCAAGGCACTCCAGAACCAGATGGTTAAGAGCCAGCTCAAGACTATTATCAAGAAGTTCAACGCTGCAGTAGAGGCAGGCGATAAGACCGCTGCTTCCGAGCTTTACAGACTTGCTGTTAAGAAGGTAGACCAGGCAGTTGCTCACGGCATCCTTCACAAGAACAACGCGGCTCACAAGAAGTCCGAGTTCACCAAGAAGTTCAACGCAATGGCATAATTTTTATAAAAAGTCCGCCTTAACCCAGCGGACTTTTTTGTTTTTTTATTCTGATTTTAAAAGGGAATTGTGACTTCGTCACATTAGAGAAAATATATACTTGACGAATTCTTTTTATTATGATAAAATATAGTCAGAAAAGAAAAAGCCTTCTGAAAGGAGGAAAACAATGAGTAAAAACCGTAATTACGAGCATTTGAGCCGTGAGATGTCAGAACGTATAAGATACGACAGAGAGCACGGTACTCGCCCGAATTTTGCAGCGGATGGTAAAAATGCGCTTCGCCGTGACATGAGCTCTGATAAGGAGTCTGTCTGGCGCCCCGCGTATCTTCGCGACGTTGACAAGATTCTTCATAGCCCCTATTATAACAGATATACCGATAAGACACAGGTGTTTTCGTTCTATAAAAACGACGATATTACAAGGCGCGCCCTTCACGTTCAGCTTGTTTCTCGTACTGCCAGAACGCTTGGTGCGGCACTTGGGCTTAACCTTGATCTTATTGAGGCGATATCGCTTGGTCACGATATTGGTCACACCCCATTTGGACACGCAGGCGAGCGCTTTATTAGCGAGGTTTATCATGCCGAGACTGGTAGATACTTCAACCATAACGTTCATAGTGTAAGAGTACTTGACGGTATTTTTGATCATAACATCACCCTCGATACTCTTGATGGAATTATCACTCATAACGGTGAGTTTGAGATGGACGAATATCGTCCCGCATTCCTCGCGGGATTTGAAGAGTTTGACAAGATGGTTGAGAGCTGCTACGTTGATCAGTCCAATATCATCAAGATCATCCCCTCCACCCTTGAGGGATGTGTAGTTCGCGTTTCGGATATTATCGCATATCTTGGAAAGGACCGCCAGGATGCCGAGAAGGCGGGGCTGATTGATCTGTCTAACGATATGGGTGATGTTGGTATCGGTACGATCAACTCTGATATAATGAATAACCTTATGGTTAATATTATTGAGAACAGCTACGGCAAGCCTTATATCAAGCTTGACGAGGAGCATTATCAGTCTATGCGCGCCGCAAAACGCGACAATTACGAGCAGATCTATAAAAAGGATCACGTATCCCGTGTCCTTGACGAGACCGTTCGTCCCATGATGCACAAGATGTATTATCAGCTTCTCGGTGATCTTAAGGCAGGGAAGAAGTCCTCGCCTATATATAAGCACCACGTTGACTTTGTTCTCGGCAACCACTATGCTCATTCAAAGCCTTATCTTGAAACAGAGCCTAATCAGATAGTCGTTGACTATATTGCATCGATGACCGACGATTATTGCACAGAGTTATACAAGTTCCTCTTCCCAAGCAGCAACGTTGATATCAAATATCACGGTTACTTTGAGGATCTTGTACCTCCCAAGAAATAAAGCATCAGCCCCTTGGGACTTTTTCCGAGGGGCTTTTCGTTATACAATAAAAAAATGCACTCCATTTGAAGTGCATTTTTTTATAGCCAATTATTATATTAGTTAGAAATGTAGGGGAGAAGTGCCATCTGGCGAGCTCTCTTGATAGCTACGGTGAGCTGTCTCTGGTGGAGAGCGCAGTTGCCGCTAACACGTCTGGGGAGAATCTTAGCTCTCTCAGAGGTGAACTTTCTAAGCTTAGCGATATCCTTGTAATCGATCTCGGTAACCTTATCCTGGCAGAAGATGCAAACCTTCTTTCTTCTGTGACCCTGACGGAATGCAGGACGATTATTGTTTTCCATGAGTTTTATCACCTTTCCGACTCACGATTTCTATATTACATCTACCGCAGTGAGCCAAGCGGCAGATGGACGATTTGCCTGTCTATTAGAAAGGAAGGCTCTCGTCGCTGGGAATTTCTTCGAAATCAGCACTTCCTGTGCTGTTGAAAGAGGGCGCACCATAGGCTGTGGGAGTGTAGCTCTGCGCATTTGCTCTCTCTCCGTTGTTCTGGGAGGAGGCTGCGGGAGCACCGAAGCTGACCTCGTCAGCTACAACCTCGGTAACGTATCTCTTCTGGCCATTGTTATCGGTCCAGTTTCTGGTCTGAATGCTTCCGCATACTACGATGCTGGAGCCCTTCTTGAAATAACGAGAAACAAACTCAGCCTGCTGTCTCCACGCAACGATGTTGATGAAGTCTACCGACTGCTGACCCTGATCGGCCTTGGAATAACGACGGTTTACACCTATAGAGAAGCTGCAAACGGAAATACCGCTTGTTGTCTGCTTAAGCTCGGGATCTGCCGTCATGTGGCCCATAAGAATGACCTTATTTAAATCTGCCATAGTTATGACCATCCTTTCAAATAAAGTATGCAGTATAAACTGCTATAGTAGCGAAAATTAAGCCTCGGTTACTTCAACCTCAGCGGTAGCTTCGGGAGCTTCAACAACTTCCTCAGCCTTAGCTGCCTTCTCGATCTTGGTGGTGGTCATGTAACGAAGAACACCTTCGGTAATGCCAAGCACACGCTCAAGCTCAAGAGGGAAGCTGGGTTCGCTCTTGTAAGAAACAAGCACGTAGTATCCTTCTGTTACATAGTTGATAGGATACGCAAGTCTGCGCTTGCCCCACTCGTTAACGTCAACGTCAGTACCGTTCTCGTTAATGAGAGTAACGAACTTCTCGATAACAGCCTTTGCATCCTCTTCAACAAGGTTGCCGCTTACTGCAAAGAGAGTTTCGTAAGAACAAATCTTCTTTTCCATCTGAATTTTACCTCCTTTTGGTCTTTTGGCCGTCTTGCGACAGCAAGGGGTTGGGCACAGTAGCCCAAACTACCAAAGTATTATAGCATAAGGATTTTTATTTGTCAATAGAAATGCGAAAATATTTTATATTTTTATGTTGATTTTTTATTTATTATATTGTATAATAATGTAGAATGACGAGTAGGGGGGATAGAATGATCGTTAATGAAAACGCTTATGCAAAGATAAATCTTTATCTTGACGTACTTGGCCGTCGTGATGACGGATTTCACGATATATTAAGTGCGATGCATTCTGTCAGCCTTTGCGATATGCTTACACTCTCCTGTATCGAGTCTGACAGGACAGAGATCATTATTTCGACGGACGATCCCGAGATTCCTACCGACCGAAGCAATATAGTTTATTCTGCTGTTGAGGCCTACCTCAATTACTTTAAAATAAATGCAAAGGTCGATATTCATATTGAAAAAAGAATTCCAGTCGGAGCGGGGCTTGGCGGAGGCTCTTCGGATGCTGCTGCGACTCTCAGGGCGTTAAACAAAGTATTCCATAAGGCAGACATAGATCAGCTGTACGATCTGGCGGCAGAGCTTGGTAGCGACGTTCCTTTTTGTATATGGGGTGGACTTTGCGTGTGTGTAGGCAGAGGAGAAAAGCTTACGCCTGTTTCCATGTGTGATGAAACAAGCTATGTTATTTCGATAGGAAAAGAGCGGGTTTCAACACCTAAGGCATATGCGGCGCTTGATCGGCTTTACAATGACTTCAAAGAAAGAAATAGCGATAAAGCAGTTGCCAATAACGAGATGATAATAAATCTGCTTTCTGACAGAGAAAAAAGTATACCTGTTTACAATATTTTTGAGCAGGTTATCAAATTTGATGAAATAGATGGAATTAAAGAAATTATGACAAAAAACGGGGCAGAGTACACCCTTATGAGCGGAAGCGGCCCATCTGTATTTGGAACATTTAACGATTCTCTTCGTGCTGAGGTGGCATGCGAGTCACTTAACAAAGCAGGCTTTCCCGCTTATCTTTGTCACTCTGTTTATCCGGAGGTAGTGATATGATTTACGATCTTTTGGCCCCTTTCTATGATGCAATAAATGCTGAAATAGACTATAAAAAATGGGCCGATTTTATAGAAAAAATACTGAAAAAAGAGTGTAAAAACCGACCCGAGCTTGTCCTCGATCTTGGCTGCGGAACGGGAAAAATGACTCTTGAGCTGGCAAAACGCGGATACGATATGACAGGTATTGATTATTCGCCCGAAATGCTCGATATTGCTCGCTTGGCCGCAGAGGATGAGGGGAAAAATATTCTTTGGCTATGCCAGGATATGCGTGAGTTTGAGCTTTACGGCACCGTGGACGCGGTTGTCTGCTGTCTCGATTGTGTAAACCATCTGGAGGCGCGGGACGATCTCGAAAAATGCTTTTCGCTGGTGCATAATTACCTTATTCCCGATGGAATATTTATTTTTGATATCAACGGAAAATATAAGTTTGAGAATGTCTATGCCGACAACACCTATGCCATGGAGGAGGAAGGCGCGGTCTGTGTCTGGGAAAATTATTACGATCCCGAAAGTAGAATATGCGACTTTTATATCACTCTGTTTAAGGAGTGCAGCGACGGCAGATACGAGAGATACGACGAGACTCAAAGTGAGAGAATGTATACACTTGAGGAGATAAAGACTGCTCTTGAAAAGTATAATATGGAATACCTTTACGCACTTGGTGACCTTGATTTTTCGCAGGGCAGCGACGAGTGCGAGAGAATATATATTGTAGCGAAATGCAGAAAAGGATAAGCAATGGAAAATAAAAGCATCAACAATTCAACAATACTTCGTGCAATGACTCAGGACGGTTCTGCCCGAGTTTTAGTTATTAATTCGAGAAAAATAGTCAATGATATGATCGGATTCCACAAGACCACGCCCACCGCCACTGCGGCTCTCGGCAGACTTGTGACGGCTACGTCGGTCATTGGTACTATGCTTCCCGAGGACGGTGATACCGTCACCGTCAGCATCCAAGGGGATGGCGAGGCAGGCAGACTTCTTGCCGTGGGTGATTATTTCGGCAACGTTAAGGGATATATTCAGAATCCACTTGCGAATCCTCCTAAGAAGCCTAACGGAAAGCTTGACGTAGGTGCGGCAGTTGGCGCAGGTACTATCTCATTTGTAAAATCTGTTGGAGCTATTGAGCCTCAGATCGGTACTATCGAGCTTGTCAGTGGAGAGATCGCTGAGGATATTGCTACTTATTTTGCAAAGAGCGAGCAGATCCCAACCGTTCTTTCTCTCGGCGTTCTGGTTGATACCGATTACTCCTGTCTTGCCGCGGGCGGTGTACTTATCCAGCTTATGCCTTTCCCCGATGAAGCAACGGTTGACCTTATCGAGCGCAATGCAGCCGATCTTGTGAACATCTCCCGTCATTTCGCGGCAGGGCTTTCCAACGAGCAGATTATGGATATTGCTATGCGCGATATTCCTTATGATATCTTTGATACCATTGAGGTGGACTACAAGTGCGATTGCTCCCGTCACCGCATGCAGGAGAAGATAAAGAGTCTTGGTAAGGGCGAGATCCTTAATATGCTTGACGAGCAGGTGGCAGAGGGCAAGGCGAGAGAGCTTACCGCGGTATGTCGCTTCTGCAACAGCGAATATACCTTCAGCGAAAAAGAATTACTTTAATATAATCAAAAGAGTCCTCGGCGCGTATAATGAACCGAGGATTCTTTTTTATTTGGAGTGATTAATATGAATTTTAAGGCAATGAATATGTTTGTGTCCGAGGAGAGTATAAACAAGCACCTTGAACATTTGCGCAGCTATCGACTAAGGCTCTCGATACTCGAAAAAAGTCTGCCCGAGCTGAAAGGAAAGGAAGTGTGGCAAATAATCAGATCGGGACTTGGCAGAGAGGTAAAGGAGGAGGCTCTGGGGCTTCATTGGTATATACGGGCGCACGAATGCTTTTTTAATTCCTTTACAGAGGCACCAAAAAGAAGTGAACTGATTAATAAATACTATTCCTCGCGTGAGCGCTTTGTTTACGACCTCTATCTTGAGGCTATGAAAAGAGATCACGGCTTTCTCTTTGTTTATGTCGACAGAGGAATTCCAAAAACTGCATTTGTGACTGCAGACGATAGGTCGTTTTTGAAAAGATCTCCCGTCTTAGCACTAGATCTATATGAGCATACCTATTTTTCTGATTATGGCTTTTCAAAGGACAGATTCTTGCGCGCGGCACTGATGTATTTTGATACGGCAAGACTGGACGACGTGCATCTTGACAATAAAGGATAAAAAGGGTATAATAGAAGCGCAAAGAAAATAAAGGACGGTAAAGCTATGGCTATTTTAAAGGGAAATGCAGTTGTCGGTCAGTCTGGCGGTCCCACCGCTGCGATAAATGCTACGCTGGCGGGTGTTATCAGAGGCGCTCTTGATGCGAAAAATCAGGGAACTATTGATACGCTCTACGGTATGAAAAACGGTATAGAGGGCTTCCTTGCCGAGAAACTTGTTGATCTTACAAAGTTTTTTGCTGATGAGAATGATATTGCTACGTTGGAGCTTACTCCTGCGGCAGCTCTCGGCTCTTGCAGAAAGAAGATGAAATCTCCCGAGGACGATCCCGAAACCTACGAAACAATTTTTAAAATATTTAAAAAATATAATATAAGATACTTCTTCTACATTGGCGGAAACGACTCTATGGATACCGTTATGAAGCTGTCAAAATATGCTTCAGATCACGATTATGAAATGCGTGTGATTGGTGTACCAAAGACGGTTGATAACGATCTTATGGTGACAGATCATACTCCGGGATTTGGTTCTGCCGCAAAATATGTTGCTGTTTCTATGAAAGAAATACTTCGAGATGTGTCTGTTTATACTACAAAGGCGGTCACTATTGTAGAGATAATGGGACGTGACGCGGGCTGGCTCACTGCCGCAAGCGGACTTACCAGGCTCTCTGGCGGTATTTCTCCCGACCTTATTTATCTTCCTGAAGTAAGCTTTGATCCCGAAGAGTTCCTCGCTTCTATTACGGAAATACAGAAGGATCATCCCGCGGTGCTCGTTGCCGTTTCGGAGGGAATTAAGTTCGAAGATGGCAGATACGTTGGCGAGGGGCTTGGAGGCAGAAAAATCGATGCATTCGGCCACGTTGCGCTCTCTGGCGCAGGAAAGGTGCTTGAGGAACTTGTAAAGGAGAGAATCGGCTGTAAGGTACGGTCTATCGAGCTTAATCTTCCTCAGCGCTGCGCTGCGCATCTTGCCTCGCTTACCGATGTTAACGAATCTGTTGGCGTGGGGCGTGCTGCTGTTGAGGCTGGCGTATGCGGAAAGACGGGCGTTATGATGACCATAAACAGAGTGAAAAGCGATGACTACTCTGTTTATTACGATAGCGCGGATATTTCCGGTATTGCGAACGGAGTTAAGGGAGTTCCCACCGAATATATTAATTCAGACGGAAACGGGATTACCGATGAATGTGTAAAATATCTTGCTCCTCTTATTTTGGGAGAAGTACAACCCGTTTATGAGAACGGTTTGCCAAAGCATATTGTGATATAACAAAAAGTGCCGATTTCTCGGCACTTTTTGTTTTGTATTAGATATTCCACTTACCAATGGGTGCTGTTATTTCTTCTGTCTTCCTCGGATTCACCGTCTCTTGGCGGATTGTTTTTGCCTTTTACCGCAATAACGATCAAATAAACTGCTATTCCACCGATAATGACCGCCATAATCACGGTAATCAGATCGCCGCTTGCGATATTCTTATCAAACACCTCGCCCATATCCTCTACAACGATTACGATGGGAATATCGGTTTCCTTAGTAAAATCTGTTAAAGCCCTGTTGACCGTTTCGTCGTTTATTTCAAGTGAAGTATGGTTGGTGATATGGGACTTGTAGCCGTCGGGCGAGCCGTAATTTTTGTCAAATGATGACTCAAGCCTCAGATTTACCACCTCATTGGTCATTTCATCAACCACCGTAGCGATATTTTTGCTTATAGAATATTCATAATAACCGCTCACGCCTGCGAGCATATGCTGTCCAAAGGGAGTGCTTTGGTTTCCAAACAGATTGTTGATCTCGTATTTGATATTATCGCCAACCCATGCAATCGTGTAATACCCCTCGCGCTCCTCGTCTATAAGAAAAACGATAAGAATGTTGTCCTCGTATTCCTTCGCAGTGTTAAACTCGGTGGCATACTGCCTGTTGGCATAATTTTGCATTTGCTCCTCGCTGTAGCTGTAATCTCCTCCGTTTGCTACGTTGGAAATCGCAGAGCCGAATGATCCGAATACGCTAAAAAGCAGGGAAACGACTATTAATATCAGTATAACCGGAACGAACAGCATTCCCATCATTCCCCCGAGGCAGCCGCCTCCGTACCCAAAGAACGGTCTGTGCCATCCAAAGAAGAAAGGCCTGTGGTAGTGATGATGCGGACCGTGATAACCGCCAAAGCCTCCGGGTCTGTGACCTCCGCCGAATCCGCCACCGCTAGATCCGCCAAAGCCACCGCCTCGAGAACCGCCACCGAAGCCTCCGCTTCGTCCTCCTCCGCCGGGTCCTGCCATAGTATGACCTCTCTTTCAAAAATTCTTTATTATTAATTTTACCAAAGAAATGTTAACAATTCAAGTATTTTTTATGTATTATATTAATATTTGTAAAAGGGGTTGATTTTTGTAATTTTTTGTGCTATAATGCTATAGAAAATAAAATAATGCTTATCAAGAGTGGTGGAGGGACTGGCCCTGTGAAACCCGGCAACCTGTTTTTTCAAGGTGCTAAATCCCGATAGATGAGTTATGCTCTAAAGCTCGGGAGGAATGCCAACTCCCGAGCTTTTGATATTGAAAGGACTTAAAAATGAAAAGAATTCTCTTTACATCTGAGTCGGTGACAGAAGGCCATCCCGACAAAATATGTGACAAGATCTCAGACGCGATCCTTGATGAAATGATTGCACAGGACCCTATGTCCCGCGTTGCTTGCGAAACCTTTGCAACCACAGGTATCATTACCGTTATGGGTGAGATCACCACTAACGCTCGAGTTGATATCCAGAAGATCGTACGCGACACTGTATCCGAGATAGGCTACGACAGAGCAAAGTATGGCTTTGACGCTACCACCTGCGCGGTTCTCAGCTCTATTCACGAGCAGAGCGCGGATATTGCTCTTGGCGTTGACAAGTGCCTCGAGGCTAAGGAGGGCGAATATGACGAGCTTGATACAGGTGCGGGTGACCAGGGTCTTATGTTCGGTTATGCCTGTGACGAGACTCCCGAGCTTATGCCTCTTCCCATTTCTCTTGCTCACAAGCTGGCAAAGCGTCTTACCGAGGTCAGAAAGGACGGAACGCTCTCCTATCTCCGTCCTGACGGAAAGACTCAGGTAACCGTTGAGTATGTTGACGGTGTTCCCAGCCGCATTGATACTATCGTCGTATCCTCTCAGCATTCCGCAGAGATCGATTCCGCTACTATCCGCAAGGATATTATTGACAAGGTTATTCTTCCCATCATTCCCAAGGAGCTTCTTGACGGAAAGGTAAACATTTACGTTAACCCCACCGGCAGATTCGTTATCGGTGGACCTCAGGGCGATACAGGCCTTACGGGTAGAAAGATCATAGTTGACACCTACGGCGGTTATTCCCGTCACGGCGGCGGTGCCTTCTCCGGTAAGGATCCTACAAAGGTTGACCGCAGTGCATCCTACGCGGCAAGATACGTTGCAAAGAATATCGTAAAGGCAGGACTTGCAAAGAAGTGCGAGGTGCAGATTGCATATGCTATTGGTATTGCTAAGCCTGTGTCGGTAATGATCGACACCTTCGGTACGGCAACCGTGGACGAGGAGAAGATTACCAACGCAGTAAATCAGCTTGTGGACCTTCGCCCCGCAGCAATTATCAACAAGTTCGAGCTTAGAAAGCCTATATACAAGCAGCTCGCTGCCTATGGACATATGGGTAGAGAGGACCTTGGAGTTAAATGGGAGGTGTGCGATATCGCAGACCGTCTTGCAAAGCTTTGCAAGTAAAATCATAAGAAAAGACGCAGCCTTTCGGGTGCGTCTTTTTCTCTAAAAACAGAATAAAAAACAAGGCAGAAGTTGGATATCACTTCTGCCTTTTGTCGTTTAAATAGCATTAATTGTCAAGATCAAACATCTTCTGACCGCTGATCTGACCGCCGCCAATTCCCGAAGCAAAGGGGATACCAAGGTGGTCGTATGCAAGCTTTGTCACGCATCTTCCGCGAGGCGTTCTTGCGAGGAATCCAATCTGCATAAGATAGGGCTCGTAAACGTCCTCAATGGTGACAGTCTCCTCGCCAATGGTAGCGGCAAGGGTGTCGAGACCAACGGGGCCACCTGCATAATATTTGATAATAGCCTCGAGGAGCCTGCGGTCAATATTATCAAGACCAAGCTCGTCTATTTCAAGAGCCTCGAGGGCGTATTTTGCAATGTCAGAGGTGATGGTTCCGTTGCCCTTGACAAGAGCGAAATCACGGACTCTTTTAAGCAGTCTGTTAGCTATACGGGGAGTTCCTCTCGAACGGGAAGCAATACTATACGCACCGTCGTCGGTGATAGAAATGTCAAGTATGCTTGCCGAGCGCTTAACGATAGTGGCAAGCTCCTCGGGGGTGTAAAGCTCAAGCTTGAGCAGCACGCCGAATCTGTCGCGCAGGGGAGTGGTAAGCTGTCCCGCACGGGTTGTTGCGCCGATAAGAGTAAACTTGGGTATAGGCATATGGATGGTTCTCGCGCTAGGGCCCTTGCCGATAATAATATCAATGGCATAGTCCTCCATTGCGGGATAGAGTATCTCCTCTGCCACTCTTGACAGACGGTGGATTTCATCAATAAAAAGAACGTCACCGGGAGCAAGATTGGTCAGTATTGCCGCAAGATCGCCAGCTTTCTCTATGGCAGGACCGGAGGTGGTTCTGATATTAACTCCCATTTCGTTTGCGATAATAGCGGATAGGGTGGTTTTACCAAGACCGGGAGGGCCGTAGAGCAGAACGTGGTCGAGAGCCTCACCTCTCAGCTTAGCACTCTCTATGTAGACCTTTAGATTAGACTTCGCCTTTTCTTGACCCACGTATTCGGTTAGTGTTTTTGGGCGAAGACAGTTTTCAACCTCTCCGTCAGCCATTGCGTCGTATTCATTAGACAGAATTCGATTTTCATAGTCGAATTCGTTTACTTCTTCCATCATAAGTGAGCTATCCTTTCGCTTATCTTGCAAGCTTCTTCAGCGCAAGCTTGATTATCTCTCCGACGTCGCTTACGGAGGGGTCGATCCCCTTCAGAACAGAGAGCACTGTATTCCTGTCATATCCAAGAACGGCAAGAGCTTCAGCAGCCTCGGAAATGGCAGAATTTGAAACAAAACTTGAGGCAGAAGACAAAACAGCCTTTGCTGTATCGGTTGATCCAAACATCTCCTTAGACATCTTATCCTTCAGTTCAAGAATGATTCTCGCCGCTGATTTCGCACCGATTCCGGGGGACTTGGCAATAGCCTTTGCATCGTCTGTGCATATGGCAACGGCAAGCTTTTCGGGAGTCATCGTGGAGAGAATACTCATAGCTGCCTTTGGACCGATTCCGCTGACTGAGGTAAGCCTGTTAAAGCACTCCTTCTCCTCATATGAGCCGAAGCCGAACATCTCAATTCCGTCCTCTCTTACAGCAAGGTGGGTGTAAAGCTTTACCTGCTTGCCAAGCTTGGAGAGCAGGGACTCGGAGGTGATAAAGCTGACTGTAAGCTTATATCCTACGCCACCGCAGTCAATAACGCAAGTGCTGATATCTCTGTAGGCGAGCTCGCCGTTAAGGTAATAAAACATTATTTATGTTCCTTCCGTGATTATATTTGATGGTTGTCCGAGGGCAATACCTTTTTTATCATCTTTTCAAGCGACTCTCTCGGCAGAGTCATATCGCGTCCGCATCCGCAACATATTACGCGAACGTCACTGCCAACGCGCATTACCTGAAAAATTTCAGAAGAGCAGGGGTGCTTTTTTTTCATTAATAAACGGTCACCGACTGATAGTTTGATGATCTGCATATTGCCTCCGTTTTCTCTGCGATATATATATCTTTTTGCCTAATTAATATGCCTCTTGTTGTGTAGATACATAATTCCAATAATATCATACCATAAACTTTTCACTTTTTCAAGTCGAAAATAAAATTTACTCTTTAGGAAAACCGCCTTTTTGATGAATAAAAATGCAAAAATATGCAAAAATCCGTCAAATCGGTTGACATTAATATAAAAATATAGTATAATATATTGATTTTATTTATTTTGCGAGGTTATTGACATGCAAAGAAAAATAGCAAGAGAAAATGCTTTTATGCTTATTTTTGAGAGCGTTTGCAAAAGAGATGAAACTGCAGAGGAGATCTTTGATAAGGCGACTAACGTTCGCGGTCTTGAGGTTGACGATTACGTAAGAGAAGTGTTCTTCGGCTCTTACGAGAACGCGACTAGGATCGAGGAGGCTATGGAGAAGCACTTTAAGGGCTGGAAGAAGGAGAGAATTTCTCCCGTATCCATGGCTATTCTCAGACTTGGCTGCTATGAGATTATGTTCCTCTCTGACATTCCCGCTAAGGTAAGTATTAACGAGGCAATTGAGCTTTCCAAGAAATACGATGACGAGAAGTCCTATTCATTCGTCAACGGTGTGCTTAACGCGATAGCGGTTGAGTATAGCAAGTAATTATGTGTGAGAAGGTTATTCTCGGAATAGATACCAGCAACTATACCACCTCGGTAGCAATAATGACGCTTGACGGTGAGCTTATAGCTAATCTCAAGAGGCCTCTGCCTGTTAAGGCAGGAGAGAGAGGCCTTCGTCAGTCGGATGCGGTTTTTGCTCATACGGTTAATATTCCCGAGCTTATGCACCAGGCGCGAGAGCTTCTCATTGGCAAGAATATCGTTGCGGTCGGTGTGAGCGCTACACCGAGGAATGAAGAAGGTTCGTATATGCCATGCTTTCTTTGCGGAGTAGCGGCGGCGGAGAGCATTTCCGCCACTCTTGGCGTTCCTCTTTACCGTTTTTCTCATCAGTGTGGACATATAATGGCGGCCGTCTATTCCTCGGGTAAATTCGAGGTTCTCGACGGTGAATTCGGCGCCTTTCATATCTCCGGCGGAACTACCGAGCTTGTCCGTGTAAAGCCTACGGAAAGCGGCTTTAAAACCCAGATTATCGGCGGTACTGCTGACCTTAACGCAGGGCAGGTGATCGATAGAATCGGTGTTTATATCGGCATGGGATTTCCCGCAGGACCGGGTATGGAGGCCGAGGCTATGAAGAATACCGAAAGAATACCTCATAAAAAGGTATCATCTAGCGGTATGACCGTAAATCTTTCGGGACTTGAAAATATGGCGATAAAGCTTTATCGCGACACCTGTAACGCACCTCTAACCGCCGCGTTCGTCTTTGACTATATCGGTCGGGCGATATCCGCTATGCTTGATGCGTACGTAGAGAAGTACGGTGACGGTTTGGTCGTATGTGCAGGCGGTGTTATGTGCAACGGTATAATTAAAAAAATGCTCTCCGAGCGATACAATGTCTGCTTTGCAGAGCCTGCGATGTCTGCTGATAATGCGGTTGGAATTGCAGTGCTTACGCTCAGAGCATATGAATCGGAGAAAAAATGATTGATATTAATTCGCTGAGAGAGCGTGATAATATTACGCCGTTCTCGGTATCCGCCTTAAACGAGTATATAAAGAGCATATTTGAGAATAATCGGACTCTTTCCTCGGTGACCGTAAGGGGAGAAATTTCCAATTTTGTAAATCACAGAAGTGGGCATCTTTACTTTTCCTTGAAGGACGGCGACGGACAGATACGGGCGGTTATGTTCAGATCGAGAGCCCAGGCACTAAGATTTATGCCCGAGTCGGGTATGAAGGTTATCGTTCACGGCTCGGTGACGGTGTATCCGCGCGACGGCTCGTATCAGCTCTACGTATCGTCTATGCAGCCCGACGGAATCGGCGCGCTTTATCTCGCTTACGAGCAGATGAAGGCAAGACTTGCCGAGGAGGGACTCTTTGATGAGGATCATAAAAAGCTGATTCCTGAGTATCCTCGCCGTATTGGTGTAATAACCTCTCCCACTGGCGCGGCTGTGCGTGATATAATTAACGTGACAGGCAGAAGATACCCTAACGCAGAGGTTTTCCTTTATCCCGCGCTTGTGCAGGGCGAGGGAGCGGAGGATAGTCTTATCCGCGCCCTTGATTATCTTGACAAAAGTTGTCTTTGCGATGTTATTATAATTGGTCGCGGAGGCGGATCTATCGAGGATCTTTGGGCATTTAATAGTGAGAGGCTTGCGCGCAGGATCTATGAAGCCTGTACTCCTGTGATTTCCGCCGTCGGTCACGAAACCGACTTTACCATATGCGATTTTGTCGCGGATATGAGAGCACCTACGCCCTCTGCTGCGGCAGAGCTTGCTGTACCTGACAGACGCGAGCTTATGATGCGACTTGATTCCATAGACGAGCGCATAGCGCTTGCTCTCGTGCGAAGGCTTGACCGATCCCGCGAGAGATTTGAACATTTGAAGGCTATGGCAGACGTTCGTTCGATCTGTAAGCTTATAAAGGCGAGAGCTGATGCCGTGGTTGCTCTCGGTGATAAGGCTGAGTTGCTCGTTCGGTCGCGAGTAGATAAAGCGCGCGACAGACTTTCGGCAAACGCAGGGAAGGTGGACGCTCTTAGTCCTCTGTCAATTTTGTCGAGAGGATACGCTATAACCGAAAAGGACGGAGCTTTGATCAGAAGCACCGATCAGCTTAGTATTAACGATGAAATTGGCGTGATTCTATCCGACGGTAGTGTTAGTGCAACCGTCATTCATATCGAAAAGGAGAATTAACCTTGAAGGATATAAATTTTGAAGAAGCTATGACCAGGCTTGAGGGCGAGGTTAAAAAGCTTGAAAGTGGAAATATGACTCTTGACGAGTCGATCGCGACATTTGAGGAGGCTGTGAAGCTTATTCGAATATGCAACGAAAAGCTTGAAAATGCAGAGCGCAGAGTTCGCGTTTTGACCGAGGCATCAGACGGAAGTATAACCGACGTCCCCTTTGATCCGACCGATGAGACTTGACGTTTATTTAGCCGATGCCGCACTTGTTGATAGCAGAACTGATGCTAAGAATTTTATTCTCGGCGGATCCGTTTCTGTGAATGGAAAAACGGTGAAAAAGCCCGCCTTTGAGGTTTCGGGAAATGAGGAGATAACGGTTGACAAAAGCTCAAAAAAGTACGTCAGCCGCGGCGGCCTTAAGCTTGAGGCGGCACTTGATAAGTTCTCGATTGACGTTAGTGGCGCGCTTGCAATTGACGTAGGAGCAAGCAGCGGCGGATTTACAGATTGCCTTCTTAAAAGAGGCGCGAAACGCGTTCTTGCCGTTGACTCGGGATCGGGGCAGCTTGTCCAGTCGATCAGGAATGACTCGCGTGTTTTGGTTTATGAGAACTTTAACGCGCGTTATATGAATGCTGATGATTTTGACTATACTCCCAGCCTTGCCGTTATGGATGTTTCGTTTATCTCAGCAAAGCTTATTATTCCCTCGGTCAGCTCGGTGCTTGCACCTGAGGGGCGCTTCATCTGTCTGATAAA
Organism: Clostridia bacterium; assembly: GCA_017522795.1. GTDB lineage: Bacteria > Bacillota > Clostridia > Oscillospirales > CAG-272 > UBA1740. The sequence goes on from JAFWXZ010000052.1 coordinate 37,773, forward strand.
GCCACAGTTTGAGGTGGGCAGATCGGGTCTTAATAAAAAGGGAATAGTCAAGAACGAAGAATTAAGACGCAGAGTAGTGAACGACGTGGTAGAATCCGCTTCACTTTGTGGATTTACACTTATGGGGCTTATGGAATCTCCAATAGTCGGCGGCGACGGAAATATCGAATATCTCGCATACTTTACAAAAAATAAATAATTACATAAAGGATAAATGCTATGAAAAACGCAAGACAGCAAAAGATTCTCGAGATTATAGCAAAATACGACATTGACACCCAGGACACTCTTATCAAGAGACTTGCTGAGGAGGGCTACACCGTCACTCAGACCACAGCATCAAGAGATATAAAGCAGCTGAATCTTATCAAGGGAGTGACTGCAAATGGCACGTATAAATATATTGCTCCTGGTGCGATGGTAACCAACGAGTCAAAGGCGCCCGTTTTTAATTCTGCTATAACAGACGCGGTTGTCAGAGTAGAGGCGGCGGGACATATAGTAGTTATCAGAACCTTTTCGGGTATGGCAAACGCTATTGCAGTATGCTTTGACTCTCTCCGCAGAGATGACATAGTTGGCTCTGTAGCGGGTGACGATACTATTCTTCTTGTAGTAAAGACCGGCGAGGGCGCTCTTCGTCTGGAGTCCGAGCTGAGAGAAACATTTGGTATGAAGTAAACAATTGGAGAAAACTAATGCTACTTTCGTTGCATATAGAAAATATTGCCGTTATAAAGTCGGTGGATTTTGACTTCACCGAGGGCTTTATGGTGCTCACGGGCGAGACGGGAGCAGGCAAATCAATAGTTATAGACAGTATAAATCTTCTCCTCGGCGGAAAGGGAGAACGTGAACTTATAAGACACGGAGAGCCATATGCTATGGTAAGCGGTCTGTTCGGCGAGCTTTCTTCATACACCGCCGAAAAGCTCTTGGAGCTTGGCATTGGGGTAGGTGAGGATGGAACCATTCTCGTTCAGCGCACACTGGGGGCTGACGGAAAGAATAAAATAACCTTGAACGGCAGGAGCATCAGCCTTGCCGTGCTCAAGAATGCTATGCCGTATCTGGTCAGTATTCACGGACAGAGTGATACTGCAAGCCTTATCAACGCTAAGAATCACCTTGAGCTTATTGACGTATATGCGGGATGTACCGAGCTTCTTGAGAAATACCGAGCCTCGTACGGCGTTCTTGAAGACATCCGAAAGGAAAAGAGCGAGCTTATCAGAAAGGCTCGCGAGGGAGAGCGACTTAAGGAGATACTTGAATATCAGATAAAGGATATTGATTCCGCATCTCTTCACGCAGGCGAAGAAGAGGAACTGGTCGATAAAAAGGTTAAGATCAAAAACAGCGAAAAGATAACAAAGAACTCCGAGTTCGTCTTTAAGGCATTGAAGGGAAGCGAGCGCGGCAGTGTGTCATATCTTCTTGATAGAAGCATTACGGCGCTTTCGCAGTTATCCGACGTTGTACCCAGCTTCGTGGAATACTCCGAGCGGCTTCGCGATATGCTCTATCAAGTGGAGGATGTGGCTGAAGAGGTTTACGCAGTTCTTGCAGAGATCGACGATGATCCTACGGCTACGCTTAACGATATTGAGTCAAGGCTCGATAAGATAGGAAAGCTGAAGCGCAAGTACGGTTTTACCATTGAGGAGGTTCTCGCCTTCAGAGATAAGGCGTTCGCTGAATACGAAGCACTTGAAAACTCCGACGAGATGATAAAGAAGCTTTCGGCAAAGGAAAAGGCGGCGTACGACGAGGCGCTTGAGTTGGCTAATCAGCTTCATGACATACGCGTCAGCGCGGCAGAGAGTCTTGAAAACAAGGTAAAGGAAACCCTTGAGTTCCTTGATATGCCTAAGGTCGTGTTCTTCGCATCCATAAATGAGAGCTTCAGCGCGGGAGAAAAACTCCTGAACAAAGATGGCTCTGATAACGTAGAGTTTTATATCAGCGCCAACAGAGGCGCTGAGCCTCAGCCTCTTTCAAAGATAGCTTCGGGTGGAGAGATGTCCAGAATTATGCTCGCGCTTAAGAGCGTAATTGCTGACAAGGATGGAATTCCTACCGTCATTTATGATGAGATCGATGCGGGCGTATCGGGTAAAACGGCAAGAAAGATCGGTATCAAAATGCTCGACCTTTCCAAAAATACTCAGCTGTTCTGCGTGACACACAGCGCACAGATCGCGTCACTTGGCGATGTACATTTTCTTATCAGCAAGTCGGATGTGAACGGGGCTACCGAAACAAGAGTTAAAGAGCTTGATTATGACGGCAGGGTTGCCGAGCTTTCGAGAATTCTCGGCGGTATTGATGTCACGGATTCTCAGCGCGCTGCGGCTCGTGATATGTTGTCCGAGAGAGCAGATTATCAGTAAAATTATAAGGAGCATTCATGAAAAAAGAGCTTTTCAGGTTCTTTAAAATGAATGACGTTGAATATAAAGAAAACATTTTGCTTTCGAGTATTTCACCAATCAGAATAGGTGCAAAGGCAACTGCGGTCACTTATCCCGATAATGAATTAAAGCTTGCGTTGCTTATAAGTTTTCTTGAGAAATCGAAAATCAAATACAAAATTGCAGGCAGAATGTCAAACTTGCTGCCGCCTGATGAAAAATATGAAGGCGCGGTTATAAGGACCGATCGCTTAAGTGATTATACTATTAACTCTTATGTCCTGGAGGTGTTCTGCGGAATGACACTTCCGCATATCGCGCGGATTTTGCAGAACGCAGGGCTTAGCGGCTTTGAGGGATTGTCCGGAATACCTGGAAGTATTGGTGGTGCTATAGTTGGAAATGCGGGCGCATTTGGCAGGCAGATATCCGATCTTTTACTTGACGTTCGTGTATACGACAGATCAAACGGCTATTTTTACAGCATAAAAGCATCCGACCTTAACTTTGGTTATCGCAGCTCGTCGATTATGCATAGCGGGATTGTTATTACTTCAGCGCATTTTAATCTTTTGCAATCCGATCCATTAAGTATAAAAATCGAAATGGACAGGTGTAGGGAAATCAGAAAAAACACTCAACCAACGGATAAACCATCTCTTGGAAGTTGCTTTAAGCGACCGTGTGAGGATCTTGCCGCTGCATGGCTTATTGATAAATGCGGATTGAAAGGATATAGCATTGGCGGAGCTCAGATATCCGAAAAGCACGCGGGTTTTATTGTAAACAACGGTGGATCAACGGCAAGTGATTATATTGCTTTGTCGGTTTATACCGCAAAAAAGGTATACGAAAAATTTGAAATCTGCCTTGATAGAGAGGTTGAAATAATGTAAAGGAGGATGATCATATGTCGGTATCCGCAGAACAGAAAAATGAAATAATTACCCATAGCTACAAGTCCTCCTGTTGCAGACGTGCAATGCTTTCGGGAATGCTTTTTGCTAAAGGTAGAGCAGAGGGTAAGACAGTCACTCTTTCTCTGGAAAAGCAGCAGTATGCTGACTTTTCCGCTAAGCTCATACGAGAGTTTTATACTAAAGATGCAGAGATTTTTCGCTTTTCAAAGGGCGGCAGAAGTATTAATCTCTCATTTGATTCACCTGCAGCAGCAAAGCTGATCGAGGATATTGGTGATCTTGGCGATCTTGAAGAATATACGGTTTGTAATATCATAACACAGAAATGCAAAGGTTGCATTTCGGCATTTTTGAGAGGAGTCTTTCTTGCTTCGGGCAGGCTTTCCGATCCGAAAAAGCAGTTTTCACTTGAGTTTACTCTCGGTGAGCGCACAGAAATATTTGCAAAAATACTTAGAGATCTTGATATGAATCCCCTTATTTCACATAAAAAAAGCGGAACAACGCTTTATTTTAGAAAGGGTGATGAGATCGAAAACTTTTACGGTCACGCGGGACTTAACGGACTTGTGTTTACTATAATTGAAACAAAAATCAAGTCATTGGCGCGCAGAGAATCGCAGCGATATCTTAATTGCGTCACCAGCAACTTAGGAAGAATGGCGGCCGTATCCGAAAGACAGGTCAGCATTATTTCCCGTCTTGACGAGCTTCAGCTCTTGTCATCACTTCCTGAGGAGCTTGAGGAGACAGCAAGACTGAAGCTTAGATATCCTGACTTACCTCTGTCAGCCCTTGCATCGCAAATGACTCCTGCAATTTCAAAGTCGGGATTGTCGCACAGACTTAAAAAGATCGAGGAGGTCGGCGCGAGACTGCTGAAGCTTAGCGATGGCAAATAATAAAATTTAAGAAAGGTGGTGCGAGCTTATGGGAGATTTCGTCCATTTACATCTTCATACAGAATATAGCCTGCTTGACGGCGCTACGAGAATTTCTTCCATAGCGGATAAGGCTCTCTCGCTCGGGCAGGATGCGGTTGCGATTACCGACCACGGCGTTATGTATGGCGCAGTTGAGTTTTATATGGCACTTAAGGAGAAGGGAATCAAGCCTATTATTGGTTGTGAGGTCTACGTTGCCCCCAGATCCCGTCATTTGAAGGAGGGAAAGCAGGATTCCTCTGGAAATCACCTTATACTCCTTTGCAAGAATGAAATAGGTTATAAAAACCTGTCTTATATGGTTTCTATGAGCTTCATCGACGGCTTCTATTCAAAGCCGAGAGTGGATATGGAGCTTCTGCGTGCGCATAGCGAGGGACTTGTTTGTCTTTCGGGCTGTATAGCGGGAAAAATTCCGCAGCTTATTTTAGCAGGCAGTATGCCCGAGGCGGAGGCTGCGGCTCTCGAACTAAAAGAAATATTCGGTGACGACCTGTATCTTGAGATACAGAACCACGGTCTTGATGACGAGCGTAAGGCTTGCTACGGACTAAAGCTTATCAGTGAAAAGCACGGGATTCCTCTTGTCGCCACAAACGACGTTCACTATCTTGAACGCGCTGATGCAGAGACACAGGCAACCCTTATGTGTATACAGATGAATACCCTGGTAAGTGACGGCAGACCTCTCGGATTTGAGACCGATGAGTTTTACTTTAAAAGCACCGAAGAGATGAAGGTGCTGTTTGCAACCTATAAAGGCGCTATTTCCAATACTGTAAAAATTGCAGAGAAGTGCAATTTTGATTTTGAATTTGACAATCTTCATCTGCCTGACTTCATACCCGAGGGCGGCATATCTCACAGGGATAAGCTTCGCTCGGATGCTTACAACGGATTTAATCGAGAGATAAACAGGGGCAGAATTGAATTTGATAAACATACAAGAGAAGAATACGAGGCGAGAATAGAGTACGAGCTGTCGGTTATTGATAAGATGGGCTTCAATGCGTATTTCCTTATCGTCAGCGATTTCGTCACCTATGCAAAGAATAAAGGAATTCCCGTTGGTCCCGGCAGAGGCTCGGGTGCTGGAAGCCTTGTAGCATTCTTGATCGGTATCACAGACGTTGATCCTATGAGCTTTGATCTTCTCTTTGAGAGATTCCTCAATCCCGAGCGCGTATCTATGCCCGACTTTGATATTGACTTCTGCTATAACCGTCGTGAAGAGGTTATTGATTACGTCAAGAGCAAGTACGGCGATGATAAGGTGGCGCAGATTGTCACCTTCGGTACGCTTGCTCCGAGAGCTGCGGTGCGCGACGTTGGACGTGCTATCGGTATGTCGTACGGTAAGGTTGATACGGTTGCAAAGCTTATTCCTCGTGATGCGGCTAAGATTGAGGATGCTATTGCTACTGCCGAGCTTAATGCACTTTACAGTGGTGACGAGGAGATAAAGAGACTTATAGACCTTAGTATGAAGCTTGAGGGAATGCCCAGGCACGCTTCAACTCACGCGGCTGGCGTCGTTATGACCGAGAAGCCTACCTACGAATACGTTCCTCTCTCATACAGTGGTACCGGTGTTGTCACTCAGTTTGATATGAATACAGATGCAAGGCTTGGCCTTGTAAAGTTCGATTTCCTTGGTCTGAGATACCTTACTGTTATCGATGATGCGGTGAAGGAGATAAGAAAGCATACCCCCGATTTTGATATCACACGTATCGACTATAACGATAAGGAGACCTTCGACCTTCTCTGTGAGGCAAAGACTGATGGAGTGTTCCAACTTGAGTCGGGGGGAATGAAGCAGGTTTTGATCAAGCTTGCTCCCAACTGTCTTGAGGATATCATTGCTTGTGTTGCACTATACCGCCCGGGTCCTATGGACTCCATAGATAGTTTTATTGCCCGTAAGCACGGTGTAGAGAAGATTGAATACAAGATTCCCGAATTAAAGGATATACTTGACGTCACTTATGGATGTATAGTATATCAGGAGCAGGTAATGCAGATTTGCAGAAGACTTGCGGGATACTCATATGCTCGTGCGGATATCGTAAGACGAGCTATGTCAAAGAAAAGGACCTCTGCTATGCAGGCGGAACGGGAGGCGTTTGTATCCGGTTGCCTCGCACACGGAGTATCAAAGGTTGATGCCGAAGAAGTGTTCGAGGAAATGCTCGGTTTTGCAAAGTATGCTTTCAACAAGAGCCACGCAACAGCCTACGGTATTATTTCCTATCGAACAGCATATCTTAAAGCGCATTATCCGGGTGAGTATTTTACGGCCCTTCTCACCAGCGTCCTTGATAACGCGGGAAAGGTCAGGGAATATATAGCGGATGCAGCTCGCTTTGGCGTTCGGGTTTTACCTCCCGATATCAACGGTAGCAACGAGTACTTCTCGGCTAATGGCAGAAATATCCGCTTCGGACTTCTTGCTATCAAGAACGTTGGACGTAATTTTGCGAAAGCGGTGATAAAGAACCGTTCCATCTCAAAATATAGCTCATTTGATGAGTTTATTTCGAGAATGATAGATTCCGATCTTAATAAGCGCACGGTTGAATCACTTATAAAATGCGGTGCATTTGACAGCCTCGGCACGCCGAGAAGCGCTCTAATGCAGTGCTATGAAAGCATCATCGATTCCGAGCACGACAGATCAAGGAATAATATCGCGGGTCAGATGGATCTGTTCTCACAGGTATCAGGCGACTCCGGTACTTCTATTAAGTATAAGTATCCCGATATACCCGAATATTCAATGCGAGAGCTTCTGCTGCTTGAAAAGGAAAGCTCGGGATTGTATTTCTCAGGACACCTGATCGACGGATTTTCCCGCCATCTTGAAGCTATTTCTCCCGACAAAATCTCGGAGATTATAGAGCAGTCCGCGGATGATGCCGAAACAGACAGTAAATATAAGGACAAGGCTCAGGTGAAGATTGCGGGCATTATCACATCAAAGCGTACCAAGGTGACCAAAAACGGCGACGTTATGGCGTTCTTAACCCTTGAGGACAGATATGCCGAGATCGAGGTTATCGCCTTTGCCAAGAGCTACGGAAAGTTTAGTCACATTCTTGAGGCCGAGGCCGCCGTGGCGATTCAGGGTAATATCTCCACCGAGGAGGGGGAGTCGCCGAGAATACTTTTATCCACAGCCACAGCCCTTATACCCGATTCGGAGTATTCATCAAAAAAAGCAAATACGGAAGAACCAAAGATTTATATTAAGGTTCCCAACCTTTTGGACAGTAGAATAAACAATTTGAAGCGTATTGCCGCCCTCAACCGTGGAAATGCTAAAATTGTGCTCTACGATAATAGCAGAGGTAAGTATTGCGCGCTCAAGGACGCGCTTGTTTCCCCTTCCGACAAGGTTATGGAAAGACTTTCGTCTATTTTCGGAGCAGAAAACGTAATTTTGAAATAAAATCTACACAGATTTGTTCATAATTATGTGGTAAAATGTTCTTGGAGGTAGCCCTTGCTTCTTAACCTGTTTTTCGATGTGATTTTAATTATAATATTGGTGCTTGGATCCTATTTTGGATATACACGGGGATTTTTTAGAATGGTCGCGCGACCTATGCGCCTCGTTTTGTGTTTCGGTATATCCATCGCATTTTGCAGGCCATTTGGCGAGAGCCTTATAGCGCCGCTTATCGAAGCACCGATAACTAATTACATCGAGGAGCTTATGCTGAAGAAGCTTACAGGTCTTTCTCCAGATGCATCAGTCACGGAAATACCGACAGTTATGAGGATCGCGGCGGCAATCTTTCATCTGCCTGCAGATATTACAGTTGATACGGTGGAACAAATAGTTTCATCTTTTTCCACCCCTGTGGTCAGTATGATATCGGTTGCTCTTGCTTTTATAATTTTACTTTTATTATTAAGAATCGCGTTCAACCTTTTAGTCGATCTTGCCGACGGTATTTTAAGCATCGGTGTAATTGGCAGTCTCAACCGCTTTTTCGGTGTCTTACTGTCTTGCGGTGCGGCGTTTGTTGCCGCGTGGATGTTAACACAAGTGGTAGATCTGCTTTTGCGCTCTCCATTAATTATCAGCTCGGAGATAACGCGTGATTTTTGCGGCGGACCGATATATAGATTTTTTATTAGCTTCAGTCCTCTGCGACTGCTGTTATCATTTTAGTTTTATTACAAGTTAAACTTTGTCGCACCTGCGACGGAATGGAATATAAATGAAAATACAAGTTTGTGCCAGATGTAAAAAAAGACCTGCATCGGTCTATATAACCCGTCTTGACGGCGGAAATTCAATAAACGAGGGGCTCTGCTTCCAGTGCGCTGCCGAGCTTGGCATTAAGCCTCCGCCTGTGGTGGATATGCTTAAGAAAATGGGCATTGACGAGGATGCTATCCAAGGAATGACCGAGGAGATAAACGGTATGATGGAAAATGCGCTCGTTGAGTCCGACGAGGAGGGCGAGAACGGAAAGGTTCCTACTCTTAACCTCGGTGAGATTTTTGGTATGCCCGTAAAGCCTCAGCCCGAAAAGAACGGTGATAATAAAAAACGCACCGATGGAAAGAAGGAGGATCCTTCAAAGAAGCTTCTTTCTACCTATTGCTCAAATCTCAACATGAAGGCTGCGGAGGGCAAAATTGACAGAATAGTCGGCCGTGACAGAGAGATCGACCGAATGATACAGATTCTCTCCCGCAGACAGAAGAACAACCCTTGCCTTATTGGCGAGCCGGGTGTTGGTAAGACCGCTATCGTAGAGGCTCTTGCGCTTAGAATAGTCGAGGGAAAGGTGCCCGAAACTCTCAGGGAATTTGAGGTATGGCAGCTTGACCTTACCGCTCTCGTTGCGGGCACACAGTTCCGCGGTCAGTTTGAATCACGTATACTTGGCTTGCTCAAGGAGATTAAGGCTGCGGGCAATATTATCCTTATGATCGATGAGGTTCATAATATTGCGGGCGCGGGAGAGACCTCCGACGGCAGTATGAGCGCGGCGAACCTGCTGAAGCCCGCACTGTCAAGAGGTGAGATCAGAGTTATCGGTGCTACTACACTTAAGGAGTACAGAAAGTGCATAGAGAAGGACAGCGCTCTTGAGCGTCGTTTCCAGCCTATAAAGATAGAGGAGCCCTCGGTTGAGGATACCGTTGATATTATCAAAGGTATAAAGAGCTATTACGAGGATTATCACGGCGTTGCTATTTCCGACGAGGTTGCTCGTCTTGCGGCAACTTTATCCGAGAGATATATTACCGACAGATTTTTACCAGACAAGGCGATTGACCTTATTGATGAGGCGGCGGCAAAGGCGGCTCTTAACTGTCCCGAGCTTAATGAAAGACGCAGGAATGACAAGCGACTTGCCGAGATCGCGGCAAGAACTGCAGAGCTTGAGACCAAGGTGGAGAATCCCGATGGACAGACCGAGGAGAACTATAAGGAGCTTGCCGATCTTAAATCCGAGAGGATCAGAATTGAAACCAGGCAGAAGATCATTATTCCAGTTATCAGCGATCTGAGGCTTACCCCTGAGGATCTCCTTCGTGTAATTGAAATATGGACGGGCATTCCCGCGGCAGAGCTTTCAGTAGGTGAGCTTTCCGAGCTTTCGGGGCTCTATGACCGTATTTCAAAGAAGGTTATTGGTCAGGATGAGGCTGTAAGCTCTGTTGTACGTGCTATCAAGCGTAAGCGTGCAGGCGTTTCTTATAGACAGAATCCCGTGTCAATGATCTTTGCAGGACCTACGGGTGTCGGAAAGACCGAGCTTGTTAAGGTGCTGGCACAGGATCTCTTTAAGCAGCCCGAGTCGCTTATCAGGCTTGATATGTCCGAGTTTATGGAGAAGCATTCGGTTTCCAGAATCGTAGGAGCCCCTCCAGGATATGTTGGCTATGATGAGGCGGGACAGCTTACAGAAAAAATCAGACGTCGTCCCTATTCGGTTGTTCTCTTTGACGAGATCGAGAAGGCACATCCCGACGTGCTTAATATTCTGCTCCAGGTGCTTGACGACGGTAAGATCACCGATGCACAGGGCAGACAGGTCAATTTTGAAAATACTGTTATCATTATGACCACAAACGCGGGCAGCGAGGGCTCGTCCTCTATACCCGGATTCGCAGAAAAGCGTGAACTTAAGTCGAAGGACAGAACCGAGAAGGCTCTTTCAACCTTCCTTCGCCCCGAGTTCATTAACCGTATAGACGAGATAATTACCTTCCGCCATCTTGATAAGGATGACTTTGTGAAGATTGCCGATATTATGCTTGGCAAGCTTCGTGATCACTTCAAGGAAAAGGGAATTAAGCTTATTTACGGTGAGGATGTTTTGAAGCTTATAGCAGAGGAGTCCTATTCCGAAAAGTACGGCGCAAGAAATATGCGCAGATATATAGAGCGCGCCGTTGAGGATAAGCTTGCTGCATTGATTCTTGATCATTACGGCAGCGGCATAAGTGGAATTTCGCTTTCCGTATCTGATGGTGACATCAAGGTTGATTTTATATAATAAATGACAGAAAGGCAGATATAAATTATGGCAGAATGTTCACATGATTGTTCTACATGCTCGCAGAAGTGTTCTAAGGAGTCGCTGCTCGAGCCGCAGAACAAGGCGAGTAATGTAAAACGCGTTATAGGAGTTGTAAGCGGTAAGGGCGGTGTCGGTAAGTCGCTCGTTACATCTATGCTTGCGGTGACTATGTAGAGAAGAGGATATAAGACCGCAATCCTTGATGCAGATATAACAGGCCCCTCTATTCCTAAGTCCTTTGGACTGAAGTGCGGATCTGTTGAGGGCAGTGATCTAGGTATGTTTCCGCCCAGAACCAAGACGGGAATTGAGGTTATGAGCGTTAATCTCCTTATGGACGAGGAGACCAAGCCTGTCGTATGGCGCGGACCTGTTATTGCAGGAGTGGTAAAGCAGTTCTGGACAGACGTTGTTTGGGGCGAGGTAGACTTTATGTTCGTTGATATGCCTCCCGGAACCGGTGACGTTCCTCTTACCGTTTTCCAGAGCCTGCCTCTTGACGGTATCGTTATCGTTGGCAGCCCTCAAGAGCTTGTTTCTATGATAGTAGAGAAGGCTGTTAATATGGCTTCTCTTATGGACGTAAAGCTTCTTGGACTTGTTGAAAACTACAGCTACATCATTTGTCCCGACTGCGGCAAGGTTATCAAGCCCTACGGTGACAGTCATATTGATGAGATAGCAGAGGCGCACTCTACCTCTGTTCTTGCAAAGTTGCCCATCGATCCCAGCCTCGCATCACTTTGCGACAAGGGTGTGATCGAGCTGTTTGAGGGCGATTATATGGAGAGAGCGGCGGATCTTATCGAAAAGCTTGCTAAATAATTATAACAGAATATAAGAAAATCACAGGAAAGCAAATTATGCATATTTCCTGTGATTTTTTTGTTTAAAAAAATATTTTTTAAATCCTTTTTGTGACAAGATATTTGAGGGGCGTGTGCTACAATATTTTACGTAGGAGGCGAAAGATGAAAACACTTTATATTGACGTATATTTTCTTATCAATTTTACCGTAGATCTTCTTGCATTGTACTTTGCTTCCTGCTTTTCCAAGGTGCCGACTTCGACGAAAAGACTGCTTATTTCATCTGCGGTTGGAGCACTGATTGCCGTAGGGGTTGTTTTGCTGCCAGAATATGCTATATTGAAATTTATAATAGCTACCGCAGGGTTAATCGCCATGGGATTTATAGCGCCGAAGCGGGTATCTGTAAGGAGAAAGCTTAAATTTGTATTTGCCTTTCTGATCTTTGAAGCCTTGCTTGGCGGTGCGGTTTCCTTTCTTTGGGGAATACTCGATAAATACATATCAAATTTTTTTGACGGAGCAGAGGGTGGCGCGGTAAACCGTAAGATGCTTTTTCTCTCCCTAATAGTTCTTTTATCAATAGGAGTATTTAAGATGCTTGTTTCATTCTTTTCAAATATCGAAAGCGAGGGAAGCGTTGATGTTGAGATTTCCTTCCTCGATAATACCACGGTGGTATCGGCATTCGTTGATAGCGGCAATCTTGCCGTGGATCCAATGGACTTGAGCCCTATATTATTATTAAAGAAAGAGGTAGCAAAAACAATTCTGCCTGAGAATATCATTGAACTTTCAAATATTGACTCTCTTGAAAGAAAAGTAAAAAAACGCATCAGACTTGTTCCGCTATCCAGAGGAGGAGAAACGCACGTTATGGTAGGAGTTAAAGCCGATGCTGTAAGGCTTGTCGGAGGAAAGAACGAGGAGCTTCGCGTCACCTTGGTTATAGATAAGGAAGGAGGAGATTTCGGCGGTTATAAGGCTCTTATGCCTGCCGCCGCGCTTGACAATGCTATTAGATAAAGTAAAAAAAACGTTTATTAGATTCAGACTTTTTTTAGCACGCCTGTTCAGAATAAACGGTGTATATTATATAAATGGTAGTGAAACACTTCCTGCTCCGCTTTCGGCAGAAGAAGAGGAACTGATGATAAAAAACATTGACACCGAAGAAGCGAGAGATGCGTTGATCGAGCATAATCTTCGGCTTGTGGCTTATATAGCAAAGAGATTTGAGAATACAGGTGCAAATATTGAGGAGCTTATTTCCATCGGCACGGTTGGTCTTATCAAGGCAATATCAACCTTTAATTCGGATAAGAATATCAAGCTTGCAACTTATGCATCTCGCTGTATTGAGAACGAAATCCTTATGTTTATCAGAAAAACATCTTCTCACAAGAGAGAAATATCAATAGACGAGCCGCTTAGCGTGGATTGGGACGGCAACGAGCTTTTGCTATCGGATATACTCGGCAGCGACGTAGACGTTGTGACTAAAGATATGGAAACGATAGAGGAGAGAAAAATCGTCAGGGAGGCAGTATCGGATCTTAATGATAGGGAAAGGATAATAGTAGAGCTACGCTTTGGGCTTGGAAACCAAGTTCCTCTTACTCAAAAGGAGGTGGCGGACGCTCTTGGCATCAGTCAGAGCTATATTTCCCGTCTTGAAAAGAAAATTATTGCAAAATTACACGATGAGCTAAACGGAAAAATATAAACATTGGATTTAGTTTCTGATAATTGATTAATATCATAATCAAAAAACAAGGACTCCGAGGAG